>CALEOQ010000118.1 GCA_937910255.1 uncultured Caulobacteraceae bacterium
TGGGATCCGGCAGGCCAAGGACCCGCTTGGACACCACGTTCAGATTGATTTCCGAGGTTCCGCCCTCGATGGAATTGCCCTTGGACCGCAACCAGGCGCGGACCAGATTCAGCTCGCTCTCGTCATAGTCTTCGCCTGACCAGCCGAGACCCTGATGGCCGAAGGCCTCGATCAGCAGCTCGTTGCGGTCCTGGGCGATCTTGGCCCCGGCATATTTCATGATCGAGGTGGCGGCGCTGGGGCCGGCGTTGGACTTGGCCTCGTCGGCCGCTCGGCGGACGGTTAGCTGGAAGGCGCGGGCCTCCATGCGGTGCTCGATGATCCGGCGGCGCAGGTCATGGTCGGCGATCCGCCCGGTCTCATCGAGGCCGACGTATTTTTTGGCCGCATCCTCGACGCTCATCACCGCCGCCGGCGCGCCGATATTGCCGCCGCCCAGGCCCGCCGAGATGTTGTCGCGCTCGAACTGCAGCAGGCGCTTGGCCACCGTCCAGCCGCCGTTCAGCGGGCCGAACAGCTGGTCCTTGGGGACCTTCACATCGGTGAAGAAGGTTTCGCAGAAGGGCGAACCGCCGTTGATCAGCAGGATCGGCCGCACCTCGACGCCCGGGCTCTTCATGTCGATCAGCAGGAAGGAGATGCCCTCGTGCTTCTTCGAGGTGTCGGTCCGCACGAGACAGAAGCACCAGTCGGCGAGATTGGCGCCGGAGGTCCAGATCTTCTGGCCGTTGACCAGCCAGTGGTCGCCCTTGTCCTCGGCGCGGGTCTGCAGCGAGGCGAGGTCGGAGCCGGAGCCCGGCTCGGAATAGCCCTGGCACCAGCGGACCGAGCCGGTGACGATGCCGGGCAGATGCTGGCGCTTCAGCTCTTCAGTCCCATACTCGATCAGGGTGGGGCCGAACATCATGACACCCATGCCGCCAATGGGATTGCGGGCGCCGATGGCCGCCATCTCCTCGGCCAGGACCCGGGCCTCCTGGCGCGACAGCCCGCCGCCGCCGTAGTCGGCCGGCCAGGTCGGCACGCCCCAGCCCTTGGCGCCCATGGCTTCGCGCCACTGGCGGGCCTCAGGGGATTCCTTGCCGCCGCCGGCCGCGGCCGTCTGCGCCGCCACGTCGCCCTTCGGGGCCTTGGGAAAGTTCGCTTCCAGCCAGGCCTTGGCCTCTTTGCGGAAGGTGTCGAGATCGCCGCCAAAATCGGCCATGGAAATCCGCCTTTACAAAATAATGCCCGTCCGGACGCCCGTCGGCCGAAAATGCGGCCACAGGCTCTGCGCGACCCGTTACTTGGGGTCGGGCAGCCCCAGCACGCGCTTGGAGATGACGTTCAGGTTCACTTCGCTGGTGCCGCCCTCGATGGAGTTGCCCTTCGAACGCAGCCAGCCGCGGGTCGCAATGATCTCGCCGGGCTTGTAGGCCTCGCCCTGCCAGCCCAGGCCCTGATGGCCCATGGCTTCGATCATCAGCTCCGAGCGCTCCTGGGCGAAGGTCGCCGCCGCATACTTGATGATCGAGACCGCGGCGCTGGGACCATTGCTGGCCTTGGCCTCAGCCGCCGTGCGGCCGATGGTCAGGCCCAGGCACTGCATGTTCATCTTGTTCTGGGTGATGCGGGTGCGCAGGTCGGTGTCGGACAGCACGCCGTCACCATCGACGCCGCAATAGCTCTTGGCCACCTCGGCCAGGTCGCCGCTGGCGCCGCCGGCCCCGCCGCCGCCGCCGAAGCCGCCGGAAATGTTCTGGCGCTCGTACTGCAGCAGGCGCTTGGCGATCTCCCAGCCGCCATTGACCTTGCCGACCAGATTTTCCTTGGGGATCTTCACGTCGGTGAAGAAGGTCTCACAAAACGGGCTCTCGCCGGAGATCAGCTGGATCGGCCGCGTCTCGACGCCGGCCGAGCGCATGTCGATGAGCACGAAGGAGACGCCTTCATGCTTCTTCGAGGTGTCGGTCCGCACCAGGCAGAAGCACCAGTCGGCCTTGTCGGCGTAGGAGGTCCAGATCTTCTGGCCGTTGATCAGCCAGTGGTCGCCCTTGTCCTCGCAGCGGGTCTGCAGGGAGGCGAGGTCGGACCCCGCGCCTGGCTCGGAATAGCCCTGGCACCAGCGGATCTCGCCCTTGATGATCTTGCGCAGGTGCTCGCGCTTCTGGTCCTCATTGGCGTATTCCAGCAGCACGGGGCCCAGCATCCAGACGCCGAACGAGGCCAGCGGGGTGCGATAGCGGCCTGAGTTCAGCTCCTGGTCCAGCACGCGGGCCTGGGCCGGGGTCAGGCCGCCGCCGCCGTACTCGGTCGGCCAGGTGGGCGCGGTCCAGCCCTTCTCGCCCATCTTGCGCATCCAGGCGATCTGCAGGTCGTCGGAGTCCAGAAACGCCTGGCCGCCCCACATGGCTTCGGGATCGACCTTGGCGCCCGGATCGCGGAGCTCGGCCGGATAGTTGGCCTCCAGCCACGCGCGCACATCGGACCTGAAGGTGTCGAGCTCTCCGGCGCCGAAGTCGGCCATGGCGGTCTCCCAATGCTGCAAGCAGATTTTGCGCGCCACATTAGCGCCGGGTGATCCCAGGGCAAGCCGCCTTGCGAACAGTTGTTTGACGCAGGCGGCGCCCCCGTGGCGCCGAATCCGGTCTATATACACTCCAATTCGCCACCAGGACGCTCCATCCCATGAGGATCTTGCGCGAACTGCGGCCCGCCGGCTTGGCCGCAGCCCCGTTGACCGGCGCCATACTCACCCTCGCGGCGGGGGTGATGCTGGTGGTGTCGGCCGCGACGCCGTCGGTGCCGACCCGCTTCCTGCTGCTGACTGAGCTTGCGCCGACGCCGCTGATCGAGGCCAGCCACTTCCTGTCCAGCGTGCTCGGCCTGGTGCTGATCTTCCTGGCCTTCGGCCTGCGGGCCCGGCTAGACGCGGCCTGGATGGCGACGATGGTGGTGCTGGGCGTGGCCCTGCCGCTCACCCTGCTGAAGGGCATTGTCTGGGAAGAGACCGCCTGGCTCGCGGCCCTGATGCTGGCCCTGGCGCCGTTCCGGGCGGCCTTCATCCGCGAGGCGCGGCTGTCTCGCATGGAGATCACGCCGGGCTGGCTGGTCTCGGCCGCCGCCCTGGTGGCGGGGGCGGGCCTCCTGGGGCTCTGGTCCTTCCAGAACGCCGACTATGGGCACCGCAGCTGGATCAGCGTCATGGTCGAGAACGACGCCGCCCGCGCGATCCGCGCCTGGATCGGCGCGGCCCTGGCCCTGATCGCCTTCGGGCTCTGGCGGTTGTTCGCCTCGGCCGCCACCCCGCGGGTGGTCACCCCCGACGACCAGGACTTCCAGCAGGTGCGGGCCATCCTGGCCTCAGCTCAGGCGGTGGAGCCCGGCTCCAACCTGGCCCTCCTGGGCGACAAGCGCTTCATCTTCTCCCAGAGCGGGGAGTCCTTCCTGATGTTCGGCGTCCGCGGTCGCTCCTGGATCGCACTTGGCGCGCCGGTGGGGCGCCGGGACGAGCGGCTGGAGCTGTTCTGGCGCTTCCGCGAGATGGCCGACGCCCATGCCGCCAGGCCTGGCGTCTACGCCCTGGGCGCCGACGACCTGCCAGAGGTGGTCGAGCTGGGCTTCTCCCTGCAGAAGATCGGCGAGGCCGCTGTCGTGCCCCTGGAGACCTTCTCTGTGGAGGGGCGCAAGCGGGGCAATCTGCGCCGGGCCTGGCGCAAGGCCGGGGAGGAGGGGGCGACCTTCGAGGTGCTGGCGCCGGCCGACGTGCCGCCTGTGCTCGACGAGCTGCAGGTGATCTCCGACCAGTGGCTCGACGCCCACGCCGGTGGGGAAAAGAGCTTCACCATGGGCGGCTTCACCCGGGCCTATGTGTCAGAGTTTCCCATCGCCATCGTGCGCCAGTACGGGCGCATCGTGGCCTTTGCGACGCTCTGGACCACCGGCTCGCGCTCGGCCTTCTCCATGGACCTGATGCGCTATTCGGACGCCGCGCCGAAGAACATCATGGACTATCTGTTCATCGAGCTGATCGCCTGGGGGCGGGCGCAGGGCTACCAGGCCTTTGAGTTCGGCATGGCCCCCCTGGCGGGGCTTGAGGATCGACCCTTCGCGCCGATCATGTCGCGGGTGGGCCGGCTGCTCTTCGAGCGCGGCGAGGAGATTTACAATTTCCAGGGCGTGCGGAAGTACAAGGACAAGTACGACCCGCTCTGGCAGCCGCGCTACCTGGCCGCGCCGCACAAGTGGGCCATCCCGCTCCTGCTGGCCGATGCGGGCCTGCTGTCCTCCGGCGGCATGGCGGGCTTGGCCAAGCGTCCCCGCAAGACCGAACCCCGGCCGGGAGAGCCCACCGACGCCGCCGCCTAGAACCGGTCTGGCCCGGTGGAGACGCCCATCAGGTTCACCAGATGCACCAGGATGACGATCAGCCCGGCGGCCCCCAGCAACATGATGAAGCGATAGGGGATGAGCCGTGGGCCGCGGCGAAAGTCCGGCGGCCTTGCGCCCCTCCACCCGGCGAACAGGGTCAGGGCCAGCAGGGCGGCGCCGGCGGCGAGGGTCAGGGACAGCTCCATCTGCGACGCCGTAGCGCAGGCGCCGAACAAGGGCAAATCAGGCCGTTAACGAAGCGTTAACCCCACCACAGGCTGTTGGCGGTTCAGGGCCTGTGGGCTTTTCGCGGTCGTCCACAGGTGATGCGCCTCAACGCTATATCTAGCGTTAACCCTGCGTTTACACCCCAAGGTTCGGTGGCTAGCGTCGAACTCGGGTAGGAGATCGATTCGAATGACGGCGGCGGCGCCATGGAGCGTCAAGGGCATCGACCCCAAAGCCAGGGAGGTCGCGAAAGACCTCGCCCGGCGGTCGGGCATGACCTTGGGCGAATGGCTCAATCGAATGATCCTTGACGATGAAGGTCCGGAAGACGCCGTCTCCGAGGCTGACCTCGCACGCCGTCCGCTCCCCACCTATTTCGAAAGTCTGCGCCGGACCGAGGACGCGCCGGCCCGGGTCGAAGCCGCCGAGCATCCGGCCGACGAGATGGGCCGCATCGCCCTGGCGCTGGACCGTCTGAGCGAGCGCCTGGAAGTCTCGGAAAGCCGCACAGGGCTGGCGGTGTCCGGCGTCGAGCATTCGGTGCGCTCGGCCCTGGCCCGGATCGAGGCCGCCGAGCGCGAGCATGTGGCGGTGGCCGCCCGGTTCGAAGGTGCGGTCGAAGACGTCGCCTCCGAGCAGAGCCGTATGGCCGAGCGCATTCGCCGTGTGGAAGCCGAGGCCGTCGGCCCCCGTTCGGCCGAAGCTCTCCGCGCCCTGGAAGGCGCGGTCGGCAAGGTCGCCAACCACCTCTACGAAGGCGAGACCCGCACCCGCGAGGCCCTGGGCGCCATCGAGGCGCGGATGGAGCGGGTCGAGGCGCAAGGCGGCTCGGAGTCGCCGGGCCTGATCGAAGAGGTGGTGGGCCGTGTCGCCCAGCGTCTGAGCGAGGCCGAGACCCGCACCGCCGAGGCCCTGGAGAGTCTGCGCGCCTCGTTTGCGCATCTCGACGGACGCATGGGATCGGTGGAGGCCGGCGAGGGGCCGGGCTTTGATCGCCGCCTGGAAGAGATGGCCGCACGCCTGACCGAACGGGTCGAGGCCGCCCGGGTCGAGTTGACTCAAAAGCTCCACGCCTCGGCCGATGGTCGGTTCGACCGCATGGAGCGCCGGCTCGGCGAGATGACCGAGCATGTGCGCGCCGCCGAACAGCGCTCAGCCCAGGCCATCGAGGCCATGGGCCGCGAAGTGCTCAGCATGGCCGACAATCTGAATCGTCGGGTCCAGAGCGCCGAACAGTCGAGCGCCCAGGCCATCCAGACGGTCGGCGGCGAGGTGGCTCGCATCGCCACGGCCATGGAGGCCAGGCTCGGCCGTTCCGACACCCTGCATGCCGAGGCGCTGGAGAAGCTGGGCGGCGAGATCGGCAAGATCACCGAGCGCCTGAGCGAGCGGATCGCCACCTCCGAGCGCCGGTCGGCCCAGGCCATCGACGATGTCGGCGACCAGGTGGCCCGGGTGACCGAGCGGATCAGTCACCGCCAGGAACGCGCCACCGAAGAACTCTCCGAACGCATCCGCCTGAGCGAGGAGCGCACCGCGCGCCTGCTGGAAGAGGCCCGCGAACGCATTGATCGCCGGCTGGCCGAGGCGCCGCCGTCGCGCAGCGCCGAGCCGCCGCCGCCGCCGGCTCCGGCCGCCCCGGGGAAGAGCGGAAGAGCACACGTCTGAACTCCAGGCACGCCGCAATCACGGATGCCCGCCCTC
>CALEOQ010000119.1 GCA_937910255.1 uncultured Caulobacteraceae bacterium
TGGCCACCATCTCGCCCATGCGGACCTTGCCCACCGAGCCGCGGTGCTCCAGCCATTCGGTCCCGGAGATGACCGTCGAGGCCTGGGCCTCGGTGCCGGCATAGAGCTCCTGGATGACCTCGCCGCCCAGCCAGTGGATGAAGGCCTCCTTGAGCCAGGGCGGGCAAGGCGCAGCCAGGTGCCAAAGGGTCTGCAGCGACGACAGGTCGTACTTGGCCCGCGTCTCCTCCGGCAGGTGCCAGATCCGGTTCATCATGGTCGGCACCATATAGACCCAGCTGGCCTTCCAGCGCGCGATCTCGGCCAGGGTCTTTTCGGGATCGAACCTGGGCATCACCACGATGTGGGCGCCCATGTTTATGGCCGACATCATCATGCCGAAGCCGGCGTTGTGATAGAGCGGGGCCGGCAGCAGGGCGACCGACTCGGCCCGCAGCTGCCAGCCGCCGACCTCGGGGATGTCTTTCACCGTCACGCCGGGCTGGCCGGCCAGGATCAGCTTGGGCCGGCCGGTGGAGCCGCCGCTGGTGGGCGCCTTGGAGACCGGTGCAATGACATCAGGCAGGTCGGACTCGTCGTCGGCCTGGGCGGCGATGTCGTCGATATTCACCAGCGGCTTGTCGATCGCATGGTCGAAAGCCGCGATGACGATGGGGGTCTTGGCCAGCTCCATGATCGCCTCGAGCTCGGCCTTGGGCAGGCGGAAGGACACCGGCTGCGGCGTCGCCCCCACCTTCCACAGGGCCCAGCAGGCCTCCACGAAGCCTGTGCTGTTGGGCAGGCCCAGGGTGACCAGGTCGCCGTGCTTGACCCCCAGCGCCATCAGGCCGCGGGCCAGGCGGTTGGTGCGCCGGTGGAACTGGCCATAGGTCAGGGTTTCATCGCCACAGGAGACCGCCGGGGCGTCGGGCTTTTCCCGGGCCAGGTCAGCCAGGCGCGCGCCCAGGGAAATCGTCTCGTCAGCCATGGTTCGTCGTCCCTAATGCAGGGTCGCGGCTCGTTGGGCGTCCGCGATCTCTATGAAATGGTATGCCGTCGGAATGGGAGGGCGGCGCAACCAGTTTCCCCTGCGACGCCCGGCCCTGGCAAGGGGTTGGAAGATCATGCCCCCTGCCGCTATCAGCATGCCATCGAGTCAGTCCCTTGCAGGAGCCCCGCCCCATGTCGGAATCTCACACCTCGGTCGCCGACCTCAGCGACGAGAACGAGGGCGCCGCCCAGGTGCTGCGCCTGCAGCTGCGAGACCTGGGCGGGCGCAAGGCCTTTTCCGGCCCCATCCGCACGGTGGCCTGCCATGAGGACAATTCCAAGGTGAAGGCCGTCCTGGCCACGCCGGGGAACGGCGCGGTGCTGGTGGTGGACGGCGGGGGGTCGCTGAACTGCGCCCTGGTGGGCGACATGATCGCCCAGAGCGCGGTGGATCATGGCTGGGCCGGCGTGGTGGTCCATGGGGCGGTGCGCGACGCTGGCGTGCTGGCGACGCTGGACCTCGGCGTCAAGGCGCTGGGGACCATGCCCCTGCGCAGCGTCCGCCGCGACCAGGGCGAGACCGATGTTGTGGTCGCCTTCGGGGGCGTGATCTTCACGCCGGGCGACAGGCTGTTCGCCGACGAGGACGGGGTCATCGTCCTGCCGGCCTGAGGGTTCAGGCCGGCGTTGGGCGCCAGTCCACCGCCAGGTCCGGCTCGCGGAAGGCGAACCGCTTGAGGTGGCTGGCGATCACCTCTTCCAGGCGGACGAGATCCTCGGGACTGTTCGCCTGCGCCGAAAGCGCCAGGCCCTCGGGCCCGACGGCGAGCCGCGTCTCGCCCATGGGAAAGGCGATGCGCCCGCCCTGGTCGTCGAACTCGGCCGTGACCTTGTGGCCGAAGTGTTTGCAGAGCTGGACCATGTAGCGCTGCGCGTGGGCGGTGGCGACCGTGGCTGTCGAGATGTGCATGGGCGTCTCCCTCACAGGCGTTCGATCTTGCCGGCCGCCTCGTCGAGGACGGCGGCCACAGCGGCGGCCTCGGCGTCGCTGGCCCCGCGGGCCAGGCGCAGCCTGAGCGCGGTCTTCACATTCTCCATGGCGCGGCGGACCTTGTCGCGGCCGGCGTCGTCGGCGCCCACCGAACGCATGCGGGCGAAGATGGCGTCCACCGAAGGCTTCTGCGCGGCCAGGGCCTCGCGCCCCGCCTCGGTGATCGCATAGAGCTTGCGCCCGCCCTCGCCAGCGCTCTGCACGGCGAAGCCTTCGTCCTCCAGCAGGGCCAGCGTCGGATAGATGGCGCCGGGACTGGGGCGGTAGGCGCCGCCGGTGCGCTCTTCCAGGGCGCGGATCAGCTCATAGCCGTGGGAGGGCGCCGCCTCGATCAGGGCCAGCAGCACGAAGCGCAGGTCGCCGTGCTCCAGGAAGCGGCCGAGCCGGGGACGTCCGCCGCCGCGGCGGCCGCCATGGTGACCGCCATGACCCGGCATGCCGTCGCGGCTGTGGCGGGCGCGGTGGGGGTTGAAACCAAAGTGTCGATACATGTGTGTTTTCGTTCCTATTTCGATCTATCGAAACAATAGATATATCGAAACATATCGGAACGCAAGGCGCCCCAGGAAGGACGCTTCAGGAAAGACGCTTCAGGGAAGAGGGGACGAGGCCTCAGTGCGCCAGGGGCTGATCGACCACGCTGCGCATGATGTCGGCCAGCAGCCGGCCCTCGGCGGCGCGGCTGGAGCCGGAGCGCCAGGCCACCACGATCTCGCGGCTGGGATGGTCGGTGGCCAGCGGCCGGATCGTCACCGCAGCGGCGTCGGTGAGGCCGGCGGCCACCGCCATGGCCGGCAGGAAGCTGACGCCGAGGCCTGAACCCACCATCTGCACCAGGGTCGGCAGGGAGGTGGCGGCGAAGGGGCCGTCATCGGTATTGGCCCGCGGCGCCTTCAGGCCGCAGGCGGCCAGGGCGTGCTCGCGCAGGCAATGGCCGTCCTCCAGCAGGATCATCTCTTCCCGCTCCAGCTCATCGGGCGGGGTGGCGCTCATCTGCGCCAGGGGATGGTTGGCCGGCAGGGCGGCCACCAGCTCGTCATCGGTCACATGGGCGAGATCCAGGCCCGTCGTCTCATACGGCAGGGCGATCAGGGCGGCGTCCAGCTGGCCGGCCTTGAGGCCGGCGATCAGCCGCTGGGTCAGGTCCTCGCGCAGGAACAGGCGCAGATTGGGATATTGCGTGCGCAGCAGGGGGAAGACCCGCGGCAGCAGGAAGGGCGCGACCGTAGGGATCACCCCCAGGCGGAAGCGCCCGGCCAGGGGCTGGCCGGCGTGGCGGGCCTCCTGCACCATCTCCTCGGCCTCGTTGAGGATGGTGGCGGCCCGGCGCAGGGCGGCCTCGCCCACGGCGGTCAGGATCACCCCGGTCCGCGCCCGATCGACCACCGGGGCGCCCAGGGTGCGCTCCAGCTCCTGGATGCCGGCCGAAAGGGTCGGCTGGGTGACGTGGGCGGCCTCGGCGGCGCGGCCGAAGGCGCCGTGCTCGGCCAAGGCCTTGAGGTATTGCAGCTGGCGGACGGTGGGCAGGATCATGCCTGCAATATAGGCCGCGCCTATCGAGTTTCCAAAAACAATCGATTGGACCCCGGCTGGTCGCCGGACCATGTTGCGCGGGTCGAGGCGGACGGCTTCCAGGCCGCCTCAACGTCCGGGGGGTCGCGTCGTCTCTCCCCCAACGCCCCCAAGCGCCCCCAAGCGCCGATGCGCCCCCGGACCCCGCCTCTCCCCTTCAGGCCTGTTCGAAGCTCAGGGGGCCTTCCCAGAAGGTCTCCACCAGCTGGTGCTGGGCGCCGGGCCGTCCGGTGGTCAGGAAGCGGCGCGCGCCGCTGGAGCCGGCCTCGATCTCCGGATGGCGTTCCAGGTAGCCCGCCAGGGCCGCGGCCGTGGCCTCGGGCTGGTGGATCAGCGGCGTGCCGGGCCTGAGCGCGGCGCGGAACATGTCGGCGACGATCTCATAATGGGTGCAGCCCAGGATCGCCCGGTCCGGCGCCCGGCCGATGCGGGCGGTGATGGCCGCCACATGCCGCTCGACCTCGGCGGCCAGGTCGACGGCGCCGGCATTGGTCTCGATCAGACGCGCCAGTTCGGGGCAGGGTTCGACGAAGACGGCCACGTCCTGGCGGCGCTTGTCGATCTCGATCTCATAGACCCGGCTGCGGGCCGTGGCCGGGGTGGCGAACACCGCCAGGATGTCGAGCTTCTCCACCTTGTCGCCCCGGCGTTCGGCCTCGTGCTCCCAGGGCAGGCCGGTGGCCGCCTCGATGGTCGGCACGATCAGCCCCAGCACGTTCACCGGCCGCCCCAGCTCGCGGCGGCGCTGCGGCAGCCAGGTCTGTTGCAAACGGCGCAGCGCGATGGCCGAGGCGGTGTTGCAGGCCAGGACCACCAGGTCGCAGCCTTGCGCGAACAGCCGGTCGCAGCCGGCCCGGGTCAGGTCGACGATCTCTTCCCCCGGTCGCCCGCCATAGGGGGCGTTGGCCTGGTCGGCCAGATAGACGAGGTCGGCCTGCGCAAAGCGCTCGACCAGCTTGCGGTGGACGGTCAGGCCGCCCACTCCGGAATCAAACACGCCGATGGCCATGTCCTGGCTTTAGCGGGCCGCCGGGCCGTCGGCCAGAGCCTGCAGGCGTAACATTACAACCCCGTCATGTGACGTTCAGCCCAAGATGGCTAAGGTCCCCCCAAACCTTTCGCGAACATCGGAGATTTCATGGACCGGCGCATGTTCCTGGCCGTCTCGAGCGCAGCGCTTGGCGCCGCCACCCTGCCGCTTCCCGCCTTCGCCGCCGACGGCGCCCCCCTGCTGGCGCCCTGGACCGGGCCCTTCGACGGCGTGCCGCCCTTCGACAAGGTGGTGGTGGCCGACTTCGCCCCGGCCCTGGAGGCGGCCATGGTCCTGGAGCTGAAGGAGATCGAGGCGATCGCGAACAATCCCGCGCCGCCGACCTTCGAAAACACCATCGTGGCCCTGGAGCGCTCAGGCGACGCCCTGGACCGGGTCGGGACCCTCTACAGCGTCTGGGGCGGCACGCTGTCGACCCCCGAAGTGCGCGAGATCGAAAAGGCCATGGCGCCGAAACTGGCCGCCCATGGGGACAAGATCCTGCAGAACGCCAAGCTCTTCCAGCGGATCGAGGCGGTCTATGAGGGCCGCGAGGCCGCCGGCCTGACGCCGGAGCAGCAGCGCCTGGCCTGGAAGGGCTGGAACCGCTTCGTGCGCGCCGGCGCCAAGCTCGATCCAGCCGCCAAGGCCCGGGTCGCGGAGATCAACGGCGAACTGGCCCAGGCCTTCACCACCTTCAGCCAGAACCTGCTGGCCGACGAAACGGACTACGTCCTCTATCTGAAGACCGAGGCCGAGCTGCGCGGCCTGCCCGACGATGTCCGGGCCGCAGCGGCGGCCGCCGCCGAAGAGCGCGACCGGCCGGGCGAATACGCCATCCTCAACACCCGGTCCTCCATAGACCCCTTCCTGACCTATTCGGATCGCCGCGACCTGCGCGAGAAGGTCTGGCGCACCTATTACAGCCGCGGCGACAATGGCGACGCCCACGACAACAACGGCGTCATCCAGAAGATCCTGAAGCTGCGCTTCGAGCGCGCCCGCCTGCTGGGCTATCCCACCCACGCCCATTGGCGCCTGGAGGCGGCCGTGGCCAAGACGCCGGAGGCGGCCATGGATCTGATGATGCGGGTCTGGCCGGCCGCCATCGCGCGGGTGGCGGAAGAGGTGGCCGAGATGCAGGCGATCGCCGACGCCGAGAAGGGCGGGGTCAAGATCGAGCCCTGGGACTATCGCTATTACGCCGAGAAGGTCCGCGCCGACCGCTACGACCTCGATATGAACGAGGTGAAGGCCTATCTGCAGCTCGACAAGATTCGCGAGGGCATGTTCTGGGCCGCCGGCGAAACCTACGGCATGAGCTTCACGCCGGTGACCAATGTGCCGACCCAGCACCCCGACGTGCGCGTCTGGGAGGTGAAGCGCAACGGCGCCCATCTCGGCCTCTTCTACCTCGATCCCTATGCCCGGGCCGGCAAGCGCTCCGGCGCCTGGATGAACGCCTATCGCAGCCAGCAGAAGCTGGACGGGCCGGTCACCCCGATCGTCTCCAACAATTCCAACTTCGTGAAGGGCGCGCCGGGCCAGCCGGTGCTGATCTCCTGGGACGACGCCACCACCCTGTTCCACGAGTTCGGCCACGCCATCCACGGCCTCCTGTCCAACGTGACCTATCCCAGC
>CALEOQ010000120.1 GCA_937910255.1 uncultured Caulobacteraceae bacterium
GCTCCTCGATGGCGAAGTCCGCCGCCGCCCGCGGTCCCTCGGCGGCCAGGGCGCGGGCGTGGTCGCCGCCGAAATAGGCCTCGATCACCGGCCGCCCCAGGGGCCGCAGATAATAGCTGCCCGTCTCAGCCTTCTCGGTGTCGCCCCACAGGTGGTGCTCCCGGGGGAAGGTCTCCGGCGCGGCGGGGCTGAGGAAGACCTTGTCGGCCAGGCCCAGCGGCAGGCCGGTGGCCGCATCGGTCTTGGTCGGCAGGTGGGGGTGCAGGCGGATCGCCTCGCGGGCCAGCAGGTCGCTGGAGATGGTCAGGACCACCGCCCGGGCCGTCACCGTGCCGCGGGCCGTCTCCAGCCGCAGGGCCTGGCCGCTGTGGTCGATGGACAGCACCGCGCAGTGGGGCACGATCAGCGACCGGTCGGCCAGATCACAGATCGCCGCCCCATAGCCCTCCACCGCCCGCCAATCGAGGCCGGTGTCGATGAAGGCGCCATAGTCCTGCACCGAGACCTGCGACAGGGGCGCGCCATTGTAATAGCTGGAAAAGGCCTCCAGCAGCGGCCGCCAGCGGGCCGCCCGAGGCAGATGGGCGTTGGCGCGGCCTTCCTGACCCGCCCTGGCGGCCTTTTCCAGGGCCTTTTCGAAGGCGCCCATGGCCGCCTCGAAGCGGGCGCGGTCCTCCGGCCCCAGGGAAAGATTGGCCTCCGGCCGGCGCCAGGCCGGCAGCGTGCGGTCCAGGGGGATGTCGGCCCGCTCGAACAGCGGGACAAACGGGTTGCGGTCGGCGCTGTGCAGCCAGCCGCAACCGAGGTCCAGCGGCAGGTCGGGGCGCGCGGCCAGGGTATGGGCCCGGCCGCCAATCCGCCCCTGGCCTTCCAGCACCACCACCGACAGCGGCGCCCGCGACAGGCGCGCCGCCGCAGCTATGCCCGCCGCCCCAGCGCCCACGACGACCACATCGAACCGATCCTGCATGCCCCTATCCAAGGCATGCCCCACGGCCGAGGTTCAAGCCCTGTTTGGGGGGCGCCGCCGACTAATCGACTTTCGTCAGGGTTTCGGAGTCCAGGTCGAGGTCCTCGGCGGCGATGATCTGCAGGTCCGGCGCCCGCGCGCGCAGGCCGGCCTCGAACAGCTTGGCGTCGCCCGCCACGATGACGGCGGCGTCGTTCGGGGACAGATGCTGTGCGGCGAAGGCGTTCACCTGCTCGGCGCTCACCGCCTCCACCTTGGCCGTATAGGCGCTGATCTCCTCCAGCGGCACGTCCTGCACCGCCAGGTCGCCGAGCACCCCGCCCAGGCCGCCGGCGGTCCCCAGCGCCCGGCCAAAGCCGCCGATCAGCACCGACTTGCGGGCCTTCAGCTCCTCGGCCGAGACGGGTTCGCCCGCCAGTCTGGTCATCTCCGCCGCGATCAGGTCGACCACCTCGGGCGCGGATTCGTTCTTGGTCTGGGCCTGGGCCTGGAAGGCGCCGGTGGCGCGGCGGGCCGCGAGCGATGACCCCGCCCCATAGGAAAGGCCCCGCTTGATGCGGATCTCCTGATTCAGCCGGGCCGAATAGCCGCCGCCGAGGACCGAATTGGCGACGATCGCCGGATAGTAGGCGCCGTCGCTGCGCGGGATGGTCGGCTTGGCCAGCCGCACGGCGGCCTGGCCGGCGCCTGGCAGGTCGATGACAAGCATCTGGCCGGCGGCCGTGGGGGACGTCTCCGGCAGCGTCGGCGAAGGGCTGGCCGGCGCGGTCCAGTCGCCGAAGGCGTCGCGGGCCAGGGCGAAGCCGGCCTCCGGCGTGACATCGCCGGTCAGCACCAGGATGGCGTTGTCGGGCCGGAAAAAGGTCCCGTGCAGGTCGCGAAGGGTCTCGGGCGTCAGCTTGGGCAGGGAGCCCGGTGTGCCGCCGGCCGGATGGCCGAAGGGGGTGCCGGCGAAGATCACCGGGCCGGCCGTCATGGCCGCCAGCTGGCCGGGATCGCCATAGGCCACCGACAGGCCGTCGAGCGCCTGGGCGGTCTGCCGCTCCAGCTCCTCGGCGGCGAAGGCCGGGTGGCGCACCACGTCGGCCAGGATGGCGAAGGCCGGCGCCACCTTGTCGGACATCACGGTCAGGTCGACGCTGGAGGATTCCGCGCCGGCGGCCGAGGACAGGGTCGCGCCGAGGGCCTCCACCTGCTGGGCGATCTCCGGCGCCGTGCGGGTCTCCGTGCCCTCGGTGAGCATGCCGGCGGTCATGGACATGGCGCCGGCCAGCCCCTTCGGATCGGCCCAGGCGCCGGCCCGCACGATCAGGGCGGCGGACACCAGGGGCAGGTCGCTGGAGCGGGCGACGATCACGCGGAGGCCGTTGTCCAGGGTGGTTTCGGCCGGCTGCGGCAGGACCGGGTCCACCGGCTCGGCCACCGGCGGCGGGGCCTGACGCTCGGTCTCCGGGGCCAGGGTGATGATTTCGCCGTCGAACACCACCGCCTGGGCGGGCGGCGGGGCGGGCTCGGCCGGAGTCTCGCCGGCCGGACGCTCGGAGTCGGGGCGATAGCGGATGGTCATCCGCCGGTCTTCGGCCAGGTAGGTCTGCGCCACCCGCTGGACGTCGGCGGCGGTGACGGCGGCCAGATCGGCCAGTTCGGTATTGGCCCGGGCCGGATCGCCCTGGGTCGCCCAGGCATAGCCCAGGGCAAACGCGCGGCCGTCCACCGTCTCGCGTTCGCGCAGGGCGCCGGCGATCACCTCGTTGCGGGCCTCTTCCAGCTCCGCCTGCGTCGGCGGCGTGTCCCGCAGGCGCGCCACCTCCGCCAGCAGGGCGGCCTCGCCGGCCTCGACCGTCTGGCCGCTGGCCAGGATGGCGCCCACGGCGAACAGGCCCGGCTGCTGGGGCAGATCGGCCTGGGAAAAGGCCTCCACGGCGATCTGCTGCTCATAGACCAGCGCGTTGTAGAGCCGCGAGGACTTGCCGCCGGACAGGATGGTGTCGAGCACCTGGAGGGCCGGGGCGTCGGCGCTGGCGGCCTCGGCGCCCAGCCAGGTCAGCACCACCGCCGGCAGCGGCACATTGGGCCCATAACCGTCGAAGACGCCGGGGCCGGTCCGCGCAGGCTCGATGGCGGTGACCCGCGTCAGGGGCGCCTCGGGGGTCTTCAACGGCGCGAAATACTGGTCCACCCAGGCGTCGAGCTCGGCCGGCTCGAAATTGCCGATGACGATCAGCACGGCGTTGTCGGGGCGGTAATAGTCCCGGTGGAAGGCGCGCACATCGTCGATGGTGGCCGCGTCCAGCTCGGCGATGGAGCCGATGCCCGGCCGCTTATAGGGATGTTCCTGGTAGCTGGCCTGGGGGATCATCAGGCCAAACAGCCGGCCATAGGGCGCGGCCAGGATGCGCTGGCGCAGCTCCTCCTTCACCACGTCGCGCTCGGAGTCGAAGATCTCGGCGTCGACCACCAGCGAGCCCATCCGCTCGGCCTCGGCCCAGAGCAGCCGCTCCAGGTGGTTGGCGGGGATCACCTCGTAATAGTTAGTGAAGTCGTCATAGGTCGAGGCGTTGTTGAAGCCGCCCACGTCCTCGGTCATGCGGTCCATGGTCTCAGACGGCATGTTGCGGGTGGTCTTGAACATCATGTGTTCAAAGAGGTGCGCAAAACCCGAGCGTCCCTGCGGGTCGTCCTTGGAGCCGACCCCGTACCAGACCTGCACCGTCACGTTCGGCGTGGTGGCGTCCACCCCGCTCAGCACCCGCAGGCCGTTGTCCAGCACACGCTCGCGATATTCGATCGGCGGAATGTCGGCCGCCCGAACAGAGAGCGGCGCCGCCAGCACGGCGACGACCAGGGCGATGCGGGTGACGGCGCGAAACATGGCGAGCTCCGGGTGGCGAAGCCAAATCCATAGCATTCTCAGCGGCTGGCGCCACGGTCGTCCCTGGGCCTCCAGGTCCCGAATGTCCGGACCGCTGGCCTCACCGGCCATCCCGGTCCAGCAGCCGTCACATCAGGTCGATCTGTTCCTGCTGGGCGGCCCGGAGGGCCGTGATCTCCAGCGTGATCATGGGGTCCACGCCCACGGGCGCCGCGGCTAGGGCGCTGCGGTTTGATCCTGGCCAATGACGCTGGGGTCGATCCCTGTGCAAATCTCGTCTTAAGGTGACGCCGGCGCGATATTGCGGCGCGCCGATGCGCGCGCCGAACGCCGGGAGGAATGAAACATGATTGAAGCGGTCAAGTACGGCCTGGCCAACTATGTGAACTTCAACGGCCGCACCGGTCGGGCCACCTTCTGGTGGTGGGTCCTGGCGGTGATCCTCGCGGCTATCGTGGCCAGTATTCTGGACGAAGGTCTGGGGGCGGGCGACATCGAGCCCTTCAGCCTTCTGCTGGGTCTGGCGCTCTTCCTGCCGCACTTGGCCATGGCCGTACGGCGGCTGCACGATACGGGTCGCAGCGGCTGGTGGGTGCTGATCGGGCTCATCCCCCTGATCGGCCTGCTGGTGCTGATCTTCTTCTATGTCCAGCCGAGCAATCCCGAGGGCGAGAAGTTTGATCCGCCGGGTCCGGCGCCCCTGCCGCCGGCCGCCTGAGGCAAGCCGGGATCCGGCGCCGCGCAGCGCGCCGGACCCAAGGCCGAGCTGGACCTTGCCCGCCGAGCGCCTATCTCCGAAGGATGAGATTCAGCCCATCCCGTCAGATCGTCGGCGCCCTGGCCCTTGGGCTGCTGGCCGCCTGTTCGCCCGCCCCGACGCCCGATCGCGCCCAGGCCCAGACGGCGTCCGCCGCGCAGAGCCAGGGCCTCGACCCCTTCGCCATGGCCGCGGTGGTCGAGCAGGCGCGCGCCCTGCCCAATCTGCACGCCGTGATCGTCGCCCGGGACGGCGAGGTGCTGGCCGAACACCGTCTGCGGGGCGCCGGCCTCGATCAGCCGGTGAACATCAAGTCGGCCTCCAAGACCGTGCTCTCGGCCCTGGTGGGCGTCGCCATCAACCGGGGCGTGCTGAGCGGGACCGACCAGAAGATCGCCCCCTTGCTGGCGCGCGACCTGCCCGCGGGCGGCGACCCCCGGCTGCAGGAGATCGAGGTCGGCCATCTGCTGTCGATGCAGGCGGGCCTCGGGCGCACCTCGGGCCAGTATTACGGCGCCTGGGTGACCAGTCCGAACTGGGTGCGGCATGCGCTGGCCCGCCCCTTCGACGACGATCCGGGGGGCCGGATGATCTATTCCACCGGAACCTCGCACCTGATGTCGGCGGCCCTGACGGAAGCCGCCGGCGCCAGCACCCACGACCTGGCCCGCGACTGGCTCGCCGAGCCGCTCGGCGTCACCATCCCGCCCTGGCTGCGGGACCCGCAGGGGATCTATTTCGGCGGCAACGACATGATGATGTCGCCCCGCGACCTGCTGCGGTTCGGCGAGCTCTATCGCCTGGGCGGCGAGATCGACGGACAGCGTATCCTGCCCGCCGCCTGGATCGAGGAAAGCTGGACCCCGCGCACCCGCTCCCCGTGGAGCGGCCACGCCTATGGCTATGGCTGGTTCAGCAAGACGGCCCGGGGCCACCCCGTGCATTTCGCCTGGGGCTATGGCGGCCAGATGCTGTTCGTGGTCCCCAGCCTGGATCTCACCGTGGTGATGATCTCCGACCCCTCGCCGCGGCCGCGGGAGGAGAGCCATGTGAGCGAGCTGCACGCCCTGCTGGACGACGGGATCGTTCCCGCCGCCATCGAAGGCGCGCCCGCTCCATCAGGGCAGCCGTGACACCGTCTCCAGCACCACGGCGGTGGGCGGCCGGTTGCGATAGCCCTCCTCGGCCAGCTTGGCCTGCACCACGCCCTCGCGGGACAGGATGAAGATGGCCGGCTGCGGCACGCCGTGGGCCATGTGGCCGGCCGGGTACTGCGGGTCGCGGATGCCATAGGCGTCGATGGTCACGGACTTGGGGTCCGAGAGCAGGGGATAGCCGATGTCCCGCCGGGCGGCGAACTGGGCCAGCACCTCGGGGCTGTCATAGGAGAGCGCAGCCAGGCCGTAGCCCTTGGCCTTCAGCGCCTCCTGCGCCCCCCGCAGGTCGATCAGCTGGGCCTGGCAGAAGGGGCACCAGCGGGCCGAGCGGACAAAGACCAGGACCAGGCCCCGCGGACCGGCCAGGTCCCGCAGGCTGGCCGGCGCCCCGGCGGCGTCGGTGGCCACAAGGGCCGGGGCCTTGGTCCCCACGGCAGGGCCGATATCGATCGGCGCGGCCAGGGCGGCGGCCGGCAGGACCAGCGCCGCGGCGGCGGCCAGGGCG
>CALEOQ010000121.1 GCA_937910255.1 uncultured Caulobacteraceae bacterium
TGCCCATGACCAGAGCCCAATAGGTCTTCTGCGCCTTACGCCGGGCGAAGGCGCCGGCCAGCTTGGCCGCCGCCGACGGCGTCTTGCCCAGCACCAGGACGCCCGACGTGTCCCGGTCCAGGCGGTGGACAAGCCGCGGTCGCGCCAGGCCGTCCCCCCAGGCGCCCAGCAGGCGGTCCACATGGTTGGTCGTCTTGGTGCCCCCCTGGACGGCCAGGCCCGAGGGCTTGTTGAGGACCAGGACCTCCTCGTCCTCATAGATCACCAGGCCCTTCACATAGGCCACGTCCCGGGGATGCAGCTCGACGCTCTTACGGCTATCGCCCTTGGCCGGCGCGTCGGGCAGCGGCGGCACGCGCACCGTCTCGCCCCCCTCCAGCCGGGTGTCGGGCTTGGCGCGGGCCCCGTCGATCCGCACCTGGCCCGAGCGGATCAGCTTGTGCAGCTGGCCCTGGGTCAGGTGGGGCCAGCGGCGGCGGAACCAGCGGTCGAGACGCACCCCGCCCTCGGCGGGATCGACGACCATGTTGCGGACTTCACGCATCAGGCGAACCTGCGCATCAGGATCAGGCCCACGAACAGGGCGGTGACCGACAGCAGCACCGACACCAGGGCGTAGCCCAGGGCCTCGCCATAGGCGCGGCGCTCGATCATCAATGCGGTCTCCAGGGAAAAGGCCGAGAAGGTGGTGAAGCCGCCGAGCAGGCCGACTCCCAGCAGCAGGCGAAGGCGCTCCTGATCGGCCCCGCCCCGCTGGGCGAGCCAGCCCACCAGCAGACCCATCAACAGGCCGCCGCTGACATTGGCCAGAAAGGTGCCCACGGGCCATGCGCTCCCGAACCGGTGAAAACTCGCCACCCCAAGCAGGTAGCGCATCACTGCGCCGGCGCCCCCGCCGATGGCGATCAGAATTAGCTTATCCATGGCCCCTTATGCCGGGGGAGCCTTCCCGCCGCCAAGCGCAGAGTGAGGCGACGCCTCAGACCCGGGGTCGCAGGGAGTCGCGGACGCCGCGGGCGTCATAGGCGTTGGGATCGGCGGGTCGCTGGCCCGTGCCCATCAAGACCTCGAGGCTCTGGGCCACCGCAGGACCCCCGCCCAGGGAAAGGCTGGTGCCGACGCCGACGCCAATGGCGCTGCGGCCCCCATAGGAGCCGCCCCCGGTGCCCAACGACACCCGAGGACCGGAATCAGGACGGCCAGAGGTGGCCCGGTCCGTGATGGCGAACCAGTCATAGCCTTCGGCCAGGGTCAGTTCAGCCGCCCGCAGCAGCGCGTAGTCGGCGACCTGCTGCGGCGGGGCGCCAGGGCCGCCCTGAAAGGTGACGCGGAAGCGGCCCGGCTCGATCCGGTATTCCGAGAACCCAGCGCCGCGGGGGCCATAGGCCGGCGCATAGGCCGTGTCGGCCATGGCGCAGGCGCCGAGGAGGGCGCAAAGGGAAAGACAGGCAAGAACTCGCTTCATGCCCTATCAACGTACCGCGACCGACCGCTGTTCCGTTCCGCGCTCAGACGGCCGGGATCACCAAACCCAGGCCTGCGCAGAAAGCGCTCATATCGGCGGGCGGCGGGGCCGTGATGCGCAGCCGTTCTCCGCCGGCCAGATCGGAAGAGCACACGTCTGAACTCCAGTCACGTCGTAATCTCGTATGCCGTCTTCTGCTTGAAAAAAAAAAAACACCTCACGCATCCATCACCCGCCATCCACCCCACTCCTCGTCCCACGCA
>CALEOQ010000122.1 GCA_937910255.1 uncultured Caulobacteraceae bacterium
GCGTGCGTCGGATGGGGGGACACAGTGTGTCTGGAAGCGCAGGCGACCAGGTGATGTTGTTTGTTGTGTAATGGGACGGCGAGCACCGGGGTCTACACTCGTGCCCTAAACGACGCTCTTCCGAGCTGGAGGCGCCGGCGGGGCTGGCCGACCAGGCCGCTCCAGGGAGAACAGCCAGGGCGAGCGCCACGCCGACAATCTGAGCCTGAAATCTCATGGAAGACCGTCCCGATACCGCCCCGGCGCCGGAGCCTTGCGCCGCCTCCAACATAGACCATTCGCCATGGCGGCCTAGCAGGATCGCCCGCCCCGCGCCTGGCCCGCGCGCGCTAGTAAATGACCCCGGTCGGAGGGCCAGCGTCACAGGAGCGTCATAGCCTCCTTTCCTGTGACCGGATCTAGAGCGCGGTCCGTCCGGTGATCGGACGAACGCGCTCAAGACTTGGAGTTTAGAGCCTGATTCAACGATCAGACGATCCCGTCTGATCGCATCAGGCTCTAGGTCCGGCGCGAGTTGGGACAACCAAACAAGGGGGATTGTCATGACGCGTCTCAAGTCGTTCCGCGGCCTGCTGCTGGTCGGCGCCGCGAGCCTGATCGCCGGACCTGCCGCGGCTCAGGCCAGCGGCACGCTGCTCGAAGAAATCATCGTCACCGCCACCAAGCGCGAAGTGAGCGTCCGGGACATTTCCGGGTCGGTCAGCGCCGTCAGCGGCGCCCAGCTCGAGGCCATCGGCGCCCAGAGCTACGCCGACTATATCGCCCGCACCCCGGGCGTGACCTTCAACCAGTTCCAGCCGGGCACCTCCCACGTGGTCATCCGCGGGGTGGCCACCAATTCCGGCAACGTGCAGGGCCAGGGCACCACCGGCTACTACATCAACGAAGTGCCGCTGACCGAGCCGGGCTGGACCATCGTCATTCCGGATATCGACGCCTTCGACGTGGACCATGTGGAGATCCTGCGCGGTCCCCAGGGCTCGCTGTTCGGTTCGGCCTCCATGGGCGGCGCGGTGAACTATGTGGCCCGCAAGGCCGACGCCAGCGCCTATGACGCGGCCATCGAGACCACGCTTAGCAAGACCCGGAACGCCGACGTCGGCGGGGCGATCAAGGGGATGGTCAACATCCCGCTGGTGCAGGACAAGCTCGCCCTGCGCGCGGTGGCCACCTATCGCAACGACCCTGGCTATCTCGACAATGTCGGCATCGCCCAGACCGGCTCCAGCGACATCACCATCGGCGGCGGCCGGCTGTCGCTGGTCTGGACGCCCACCGACGCCACCGAAGTGTCCTGGCTGAGCCTCTATCAGAAGACCGAGGCTGACGACGCGCCCTACCGCAATCCGACCTTTGGCGACCTGGCGCGGTCCACGGCGTTCGCCGAGGCCAACGAGACCGACGTCACCCTGCACAGCCTGCGGCTGGACCACGACTTCGGCTTCGCCACCCTGACGGCCATCGGCGCCTATCAGGAGAAGTCGCAGGATTTCGCCTTCGACTACACGCCCTATCGCGGGCTCTATAACGCCGATCTGGGCCTCAACCTGACCGCGCCCCTGTTCATCGAGAGCGGCGGTGAGTCCACGGGCGAGAGCCTGGAAGTTCGTCTGGCGTCGAACACCGAGGGCCGCTTCGAGTGGCTGATCGGCGCCATGTACTTCGAGAGCGAGAAGAACCTCTACGAGCAACTCGGCGCCGACGGCGCGGCGGCGGCCTTCGACGCCTCCCCGCTCTTTGGCCCGGGGACGGGCGCGGTGATCGCCCCGGACGGCCGCATCTTCAACGCCTTCTTCACCGACCTGAAGGCCAAGGAGATGGCGGTGTTCGGCGAGGCTAGCTTCAATTTCACGCCGGAACTGAAGCTCACCGCCGGCGGGCGCCTCTTCAAGACCGAGACCGACTCCACCTCCAGCCAGGTGGGCTTCTCGACCTTCCCGGGCGGCCTGAATGTCTCGCCCACCGATTCCAACGAGCAGGACGGCTTCTCGCCCAAGGTCTCCCTGACCTATACGCCCAACGAAGACCTGTTGGTCTACGGGCTCTATTCCGAAGGCTTCCGCTTCGGCACCCCCAACACCCAGGGCCTCAGCGCCTTCCCGGTCCCGGCGGGGTCCGAGAGCGATAGCCTGAAGAACTATGAGATCGGCGTCCGATCGAACCTGGCGGGGGGCAAGCTCCTGCTCGACGCCACGGCCTTCTATGTGGACTGGTCGGACATCCAGCTGCGCCTGCTGACGCCGGACGACTTCAACTACGCGGCCAACGGCGGCGCGGCGACGATCAAGGGCCTCGAGACCTCGATCACTTTCAGCCCGACCCCGCAGCTCGATCTGCAGTCGAGCATCACCTACATGGAGGCCCGTCTCGACGAGCCGCTCTTCATCCTGTGGTACGGCGCCGCGCCCGAGGGTTCGCAGCTGCCGGGCTCATCGGACTGGTCGATCTCCAACACCGCCTCCTACCGGTTCGAGGCGGCCTATGATCCGACCCTGATCCTGTCGCATCGCTACGTGTCATCTGGCATCAGCGACCTGAACTCGGCCGTGCCGGGGGTCGCTCCGAACACCCAGGGCGACTAGATCGGAAGAGCACACGCCTGAACTCCAGTCACGTCGTAATCTCGTATGCCGCCTTCTGCTTGAAAAAAAAAAACAAACAACATTCATCTACCATTCTCTCCACCGCATGCTAC
>CALEOQ010000123.1 GCA_937910255.1 uncultured Caulobacteraceae bacterium
GGCGTGCTGCTCGGGCGGCTCAGCTGAAGCCGGCCATCCTTGAGGGTGATGATCGCGTCGGCGGGGAGGACGTAGACGCAGTTCGGCTGCACCTCGACATCGTGCTCGGCCACCACGACGCCGAGATCGGTGTAGCGCGCGATAATCTCGTGAAGCAGACTCTCGCGGTCAGGGCTGAGGTGGGTGACTACGATAAAGGCCAGCCCAGGATGCGGTGGGAGCCCTTGAAAGAATCCCTCAAGAGCCTCGATTCCGCCTGCCGAAGCGCCGACGCCGACAATAAGAAACTTCGATCTTTGGTCTGGCACGGGCCATCCTAGTGACAACAGGCAGGAAGACTTTGAACGCCCTGAAACGGCGGGCGCTGGGCAGGCAGGCCGGGGGTCTGGCGCTCCTTCTCGTCCGACCCTGGACTTCAGCTTAGGGAAGAACCGTCTTCTCGGCGCTTCGATCCCGGATCACCCGCGCCCTTTTGGATGAACGCTGAGCAATTCGTCGTACTTCTGGCGGACTGATTCGTAGCATTCGCAGGCATGAGCTTCGAGACCGGGGCGATCGATGACCTGGATTTGCCCCCGAGAATACCGCACCAGACCCGCGTCCTGCAGACCGCTGGCGACCCGGCTGACGGTCGTGCGCTGGACACCGAGCATCAGGGCCAGAAATTCCTGTGTGAGCGGGAGTTGGTCGCCGCCGACCCGATCCTGCGTCATGAGCAGCCAGCGACATAGGCGCTCATCGACGCTGTGAAGCGCGTTGCAGGCCGCCGTCTGCTGAATCTGCGCCGCATTGGCCTGGGCATGGCGGATGATGAGGTCGGTGAGGCTCAAGCTAAGCGCCGCCGCCGCGCGTAGGCGCGACGCCGGAATCTTGAACGCGCGTCCCGCGATTTGAGCGACGACCCGATCGGTGGAGATGGAGGAGCCGAGGGCGTTCAGGATGCCGTAGGCGCTCTCGCGCCCGATTGTGCAGGCCTCCACATCGTGTCCGCTCTCCATCGTTGTCACGACCGAAAGAACTGACGAGGTGGGAAACCAGGCACACACCAATTCCTCGCCAGGCCCGGCGACCTGAGCCCCACGATGCAGCGAGACTTCCATCAGGTATGGCTTGAGGAGACCAAGCGTCTCCGCTGAAAGTCTTCCTAAGAACTCGTTGGAGTCGAAAGCCACGCCCTGTCCCATGATTTTCCGCATTTCCACCACGCGGATGGCGACACCTGCCCGTTCTCTGGCGGGGCGAGAGGATTGCGTTTGAATTACCAACGCTCGCCTGTCTGTCGGGTTGCGCACCTACGCAACTCAAAGATGACCGTGGGTGTCAGCACGCCCGCCTGAGCGGATACGCAAACAGAATCTCTCCTCGGCGGGGTAAAAGCCGTCCGGCAGGCTCTGAGCCTGCCGCCTTCGCCCGCCCACGGGCCGCCCCTACCCGCGGCCTCAGCCGCCGCTCAGGCCACGGCGGCAGCCCTTACGTGTCCCTTATGGGGCGGCGCGCAACGCCGTCTCGCGCCCTTATGCGGCTCGGACCGAAAGTGCCCCATCGCAAACTGATGGCGGTGGGACATGCTCGACATCCTCTATCTGGCCCTGGCGCTCGGCGCCTTTGGCCTGCTCGGCGCGCTGGTCGCCGGGCTTCGGCGGCTCTGACATGGCCGAGCTCGTGCTCTGGGGCGCCGGCGCCCTCGTGATCGGCGGCTACATGCTGGCCGCCCTGCTGCGGCCCGAAGATCGGAAGAGCACACGTCTGAACTCCAGTCACGTCGTAAGCTCGTATGCCGTCTTCTGCTTGAAAAAAAAAACAAGAAACAATAGAATGGACGTACGAAGCCGCCGCCTCCAGCAACG
>CALEOQ010000124.1 GCA_937910255.1 uncultured Caulobacteraceae bacterium
GGGCAGGTGAGTGACGACGACGGCGTGGGAACTAGGCGCTGTGAGTGGCGGTCGTGGGGGGGGGGTGGAGGGGGGGTGGGGGTGTTTTTTTTTTGCAAGCAGAAGACGGCATACGAGATTACGACGTGACTGGAGTTCAGACGTGTGCTCTTCCGATCTTGCACGGCGGCCACTTGCGACATGGGCATTTCGATGTCGTGGTCGGGGTTCAGTTGGTGGAGATGCAGCGTGTCTTCGCCCCGGGTCACGAACCGCTTGAGCAGCCCTTCATCGTCCGTCGTCACCACGACACAGTCCTGGCCGCGCTTGGGCCAGCGGTTGGGGGCCAGATAGACGATCTCCCCGGGCTCATACCTGGGCACCATGCTGACATCGGCGACCTCCAGGGCGAACGGATCTCGGATGTTGGCCTGGTTCGGGTGCATGGGGACATAGCCCCGCAGGTTCTGGTCGGCGAAGGTCAGGCGGCTGTCTGACGTCGCGCCGACCCAGCCGTAAAGCGGCACCAGGCCCGGCATAGCCACGATCGATCCACCGGAAACCTGAGGGCTCACACTGCCCAGCCCCAGCCACTCGACGGCGGCCTGGTGCTCGTGCCGCTGCATGCGGCGCTTCCCCGAAAAGATGCGGCTCACCTGAGCGGAATCGAGGCCCAGCAGGCGGCCGAGATCCGCACGGCTGCGGTTCTGCGCCTTCATGGCGGCGTCAATGGCGGTGACTTCCGGGTCAATCATGGCCCGGGAGGCTGACAGAACGTCAGAAGTCGGTCGTTGACGAATCGCGCGAAGCACAGCAGGCCTTGTGCTGACATTTTGTCAGGACGTTATCACATGGCCGAAGCCGCCCCACAACCTGAACAAGAGACGAACCGGGAGCGTGCGAAAGCGCTGATCCTGAAGACGCTGGGGGTGCGTCGGGTCGCCACCTGGTGCGGCGTCGAAGACGCCACGGTCTACCAGTGGCTGAGCCGCGGCACCGAGCAGAAGCCCATCCCGCCTGACCGCGTTCCTGCGATCCTGGCCGGCGCGCGGGCCGAAAAGCTGGATGCGCCGGTGGCGGTTCTGTGGCCCGAGATGGCGGGGGCGCTCTGATGTCCGCCTTCCGCCCCATCTCTCCCGAAGGCTTCACCGCCCCCAAGACCCGCCCGGACCTGGGCGCCGCGCCGATGCTGCAATGGGTCGCCGTCGCCGACCTGGTGGTGGACGATTCCTATCAGCGGCCGATCTATGGCGCCGGGCGATCGAACGTCCTGAAGATCGCCGAGGGCTTCCGCTGGTCGAAGTTCGCGCCGGTGATCGTGGCGCCGACGCTCGGCGGCAAGTTCGCCGTGATCGACGGCCAGCACCGGGCCACAGCCGCGGCACTGCTGGGCATCGAGAGCGTGCCGGCGCAGGTGGTCATCGCCGATGCGGTGGACCAGGCGCAGGCCTTCAAGTCGATCAACGGCCAGGTGACGCGGATGCACCGGCTGGCCCTGCACGCCGCGGCCATCGCGGCCGGAGACGAAGCCGCCCTGGAGATTGACGCCGTGGCCAAGGCCGGCGGCGTGACCGTGCTGCGCTATCCCCGGGCGGTGGAGCGGATGGCGCCTGGGGAGACCCTGGCCCTGGGGGCGCTGATCGAGGGGCTGAAGGCCTATGGGCGCGAGACGCTGATCACGGCGCTGACCTGCGTCACCGAGACGTCGAACAACACGCCGGGCGTCCTTTCGTCGTCGATCATCAAGGCGCTGTGCATCGTGCTGGGGGCCAACGCCCGCTGGCAGGAGGCGGGCGGGGCGCTGCTGGCGGCCTTCGACGAGATCGACCTGGAGAGCGAGCACGAGGAGGCGCGGGTGACGCGCCGGCCCAAGGGCGTCGCCACCCATGAGCTGCTGGCCGACCGGCTGGCCGTGGCGCTGAAGGCGCAGCTGGGAGACGGGGCATGAGCCGTCCTCCGTCCCCACCCCCGCCGCCCTCCCGTCGGGACTACAGCCGCCCTTCGCGCCGGGAGCGCTGGCTCACCAACGGCGTCCTGGTCGCGGCCGTGGTCGCCATCGTGGCGACCTGCGTCCTGGCGGCCCGCCTGCCGCCGCCGCGGGTGTGCCTGGAGGCGCAGGGCCAGACCGTCTGGATCTCCGACCGCGGCGTCCTGGCGCCGAAGACCCGCTGGACCTGTCTGCGGTGGGAGGTCCAGCCATGAGCCGGTTCAAGCCGTTCCGTCTCCCGCGCCGGGCCAGCGATAATCGCTATCTGCCCCGCGACAAGGCCGCCTGGCGGGGCTTGATCCGGCAGGCCCGTTACCAGGCCAAGGCGCCGCTGGCCAAGCCCGACGCTCTGCTGAAGGCGGCCGACCGCTGCGCCCGGGCCGTGCCGCCGCCAGGGGAGGCGCGGCGCGACAGCGTATTCCTGCAGCTGGTCACCGCCGCCCGCGGATACTGGCGGCTGACCGATGGGGCCAAGGTCTCGGCCGCTGACCAAATGGGGAAGCTGGCCCGCGCCTGCGCCGACATTCTGGACGCGCCCCCGCCACCCCCGCCCGGCCAGGGCCGGGCCGACATCTTCGGGTGACGGTCATGTCGGGGGGGAAACGACGCCGGGGCGCGAGCCTGATCCAGGTGACCCGCAAGAGCGGGGCCTTGAGCGAAGACGAGCGCGACCTGGCCCAGCGGATGCGGGCGCGGGGCCTGGGCTGGGCGGCGGTGGCCGGGGCCGTGGGTCGGCCGATCCCTACACTGCAGGCGGCGCTGGCGCCACGGCCGCAGGCCGGGGAGGGCGACGCCCATGGCTAAGCCTCGGGACCATCTGGCGGTCATGGCGCAGCGCCAGGCGACGGCCGCCGATGATCCGGAAGATCGGAAGAGCACACGTCTGAACTCCAGTCACGTCGTCATCTCGTATGCCGTCTTCTGCTTGAAAAAAAAAAACCTAC
>CALEOQ010000125.1 GCA_937910255.1 uncultured Caulobacteraceae bacterium
TGCCGGCGTCGGAGCAGCAGGTAGCCGGCGGGTATGACCAGCATCGAGAGCAGTGGGGCGCTCAGCATGCCGCCGATCATCGGCGCCGCGATGCGGCTCATGACCTCCGAGCCCGCCCCGTGGCCGACCAGGATCGGCGCGAGGCCGGCGAGGATCACGGCCACCGTCATGGCCTTGGGTCGTACGCGTTGGAGGGCCCCTTCGCGGACGGCGGCGTCCACGTCCCCCCGACTGGGGTTGGGACCGCGCTCCGCCAGCGCGTGCTTGAGGTAGATCAGCATGACGACGCCAAACTCGGCGGACACGCCGGCCAGGGCGATGAAGCCGACCCCGGTCGCGACCGACTGGTTGTAGCCCAGCAGGTAGAGCATCCAGATGCCCCCGGTGAGCGCAAAGGGCAGGGTGGCCATGATCAGCGCGGCTTCGTCAAACCGGCCGAAAGTGACGTAGAGCAGCACGAAGATGATCGCGAGCGTGGCGGGCACGACCAGCTTCAGCCGCTCGGCCGCGCGCTCAAGATATTCGAACTGGCCAGAGTAGGCGATCGAGACCCCAGGCGGCAACTTTACCTCCTTGGTGACCGCCGCCTGGAGATCCGCAACGACGGAGCTAAGGTCGCGGTCCCGCACGTCCACATAGACCCAGGTCGAGGGACGGGCGTTCTCGGTCTTCAGCATCGGCGGGCCTTCGGTGACCTCGACCTGCGCCACTGTGCCGAGGGTGATCTGCTGCCCGGTGGGAGTGAGGATCGGCAGGGCCCGCAGCCCTTCGAGACTGTCACGAACCTCGCGCGGGTAGCGCACATTGATCGGGTAACGCGCGGTCCCTTCCACCGTCTCGCCGATGGTCTCGCCGCCGACGGCGCCGGAGACGATGGCCTGGACGTCGGCGATGTTCAGCCCGTAACGGCCGGCAAGCGCCCGGTCGATGTCGATCTGGACATAGCGCCCGCCTGTCAGGCGCTCGGCCAGAGCCGAGCTCACGCCCGGGACGCCTTTGGCGACCGCCTCCACCTGGGCTCCGATCCGGTCGATCTGGGAGAGGTCGGAGCCCGAGACCTTCACGCCGATCGGGCTCTTGATGCCGGTGGCCAGCATGTCGATGCGATTGCGGATCGGCGGCACCCAGACATTGGCGAGGCCTGGGACCTGCACGACCCGGTCCAGCTCCTCGACCAGCTTCTCCGGCGTCATGCCCGGCCGCCACTCGCTGCGAGGCTTGAACTGGATCGTGGTCTCGAACATCTCCAGCGGCGCCGGATCGGTGGCGGTCTCCGCCCGTCCGGCCTTGCCGAAGACGGTCTTCACTTCCGGGACGGTCTTGATGAGCCGGTCCGTCTGCTGCAGCAGCTCGGCGGCCTTGGCTGCGGAGAGGCCCGGCAGCGCCGAGGGCATGTAGAGCAGGTCGCCCTCGTCCATCGGCGGGATGAACTCTCCTCCGATGCGGCTGAGCGGCCAGGCGGCGGTCGCGAACACCACGAGCGCCAGCAGCAGGACGGTCTTGGGTTTGCGCAGCACCCAATCGATGGCCGGGCGGTATGCCCGGGTCAGCCAGCGATTGACGGGGTTGGCGTCCTCGGCCGGAATGCGCCCGCGGATCAGATAGCCCATCAGGACGGGCACCAGCGTCACCGAGAGGATCGCCGCGCCCGCCATGGCGTAGCTCTTGGTGAAGGCCAGCGGCGAGAATAGGCGGCCCTCCTGCGCCTGCAGCGCGAACACCGGCACGAACGACAGGGTGATGATCACCAGACTCAGGAAGAGGGCGGGGCCGACTTCGGCCGCCGCGTCGGTGATCAGCCGCCAGCGGGTGGGCTCGTCCATCCGCCGCTCAGGGTGTTTGTGAGCCCAGGCTTCGAGGTGCTTGTGAGCGTTCTCGATCATGACGATGGCCGCGTCGACCATGGCCCCCACAGCGATGGCGATGCCGCCCAGGGACATGATGTTAGCGTTCACGCCCTGCACCCGCATGATCAGGAAGGCGAACAGGACGCCCAGGGGCAGGGTGACGATCGCCACCAGCGCCGACCTGGCGTGCCAGAGGAACAGGGCGCAGACGACGGCGACGACGACGAACTCCTCCAGGAGCTTTTGGGTCAGGTTCGAGATGGCGCGGTCGATCAGCTGGGAACGATCGTAGGTGGTGACCACCTCGACGCCGGGCGGCAGACTGCGCTTCAGCTCCTCGAGCTTGTCCTTGACAGCGGCGATGGTCGCGCGAGCGTTCTCGCCGGATCTGAGGACGACGACGCCGCCGGCCACCTCACCCAGGCCGTTGAGCTCGGCGACGCCGCGGCGCATCTCCGGGCCGATCTGGACGAAGGCGACATCGCCGAGCTGGACCGGAACGCCGCCGGCCGCCGTGCGCAAGGGGATGGCTCGAAAGTCTTCGAGATCGTTCAGGTAGCCGCCGGCGCGGACCATGTACTCGGCTTCGCCGAGCTCCAGGACGGAGCCGCCCGCCTCCTGGTTGGCGCGCTGGATTGCCTCGACCACCTCCTGGTGGGTCACCCCGTAACTTGCCAGCTTCACCGGATCGAGCACCACCTGGTACTGGCGCACCATGCCGCCGATGGCGGCGACTTCGGCGACCCCGGAAACGGTCTTCAGCTCGTAGCGCAGGAACCAGTCCTGCAAGCTGCGGAGCTGAGATAGGTCGTTGCGCCCGCTCCGGTCCACGAGGGCGTATTCATAGATCCAGCCGACGCCGGTGGCGTCGGGCCCGAGGGACGACTCCGCGCCTTCCGGCAGCCGCCCCTGAACCTGATTGAGGTACTCCAGAACCCGGGAGCGGGCCCAGTAGAGGTCCGTGCCGACCTCGAACAGGACGGAGAGATCGGAAAAGCGTCGTGAAGGGAAGGAGTGTAGAGCTCGGGGGTCGCCGGAGCGATGAAACAAAAAAACCACAAC
>CALEOQ010000126.1 GCA_937910255.1 uncultured Caulobacteraceae bacterium
GGGAAGGGTGGACGGAGGGGAGAGGAGGAGGGGAGGGGAGGGGAGGAGGGGGGGGGGGGGGGAGGGATGGGTTTTTTTTTTCAAGCAGAAGACGGCATACGAGGTTACGACGTGACTGGAGTTCAGACGTGTGCTCTTCCGATCTCCCATGGTGTGATTATGCCCGAGCCTCACGCCGCCTTAGGGCGGCTGGTGTCTGTGAACATGTCGCCGGCCGTCACCGAGAGCGCGCCGCGGTTCAGGTAGCGGGCGCCGGTCATGTGCCAGCCCCGGCAGATCGGGCACTGATAGACCCAGAGCTGTGGCCGGTCGGCGCGGCCCTGTTCGATGAGCTGCGCAGCCCGCGCCCTGGCCACATACTCCTCCGGGCACCGCGCCTTGCGCCCGCACATGCGGCCCCGCAGCTCGGCGCCGCGCTCAACCCCGTCGAAGCCGGTCCGCACGCTGCATTCTCCCCGTCCTCGGCAACCCCTTCGAACAGGGGAGGCTGCGCAACGTGGCCGGCGCGAACGAGGCGAGGCGACGAGGGGCGGGGCCGGCTTGATGGCCGGCGCCCGGAGCGGCGCTCCAGTAGCTCCCTCGCCGTCTGGTCCAGGGCCTGGTCGCATTCCGCCAGACCAACGTCCGTGAGGCAGTATCCGCCGCTTGGCAGCGTATCGACCGCCTCGCTCTCCATGGCCTTCCGTAGGGCGCAGATCCGCACCTCAACGGCGTTGGTCGAGAGAAGCCGGCTAATCCGCAGTTCGTCCGAGAGCTGGCCGACCTGGACGGCCTCGCCTTGAGCGCCCCAGAGCAGCACCAAGGTGTCGGCCGTCGCACGCTCGACGCCGAACCAGTCCATGAAACTATGCCGGACCAGCTCCCAGCGCATCCCGCGAACGATCTTCACCATGACGCCGCCTCTCCTGGTCCGTCAGGCCACCCAGGACCCGATGCCGTCCCAGCGATGGTCGATGATGGAAGTCCGCGAAGACCCCCAGCGCTGGTCCATGCCCGCGACCTCCTCGCACACCTCCAGCATGAGGTTACCGCCGCCCAGCTCGTTCAGCCGCTTTCCGAGGGCGCGCACGCCCAGCCCGTAAGCGCTTTCCTTCGGCGATCGAATGAGTCCTTCCGTGACAAGCTGGACGCCGGTCCAGTTTCCCAGCTCTTCGAACGGCACGGAGCGAAATGTTCCGTCTCCCCGGGGGGTCTGGCGATCTTCGATGATCGCCGACACCAGCACATCGAGCGCGGCCTTGATGCCGCGTACTTCTTCGTCCGTCGTCACGTTTGGTTCTCCGTCTTGGTTGCTGGATTGAAGATCCGGGCCAGGGACTGAACCCGAGCCCGCAAACGCCTGGCGAACGAGATGCATGGCGTCGTCCAGGGCGATGTTTCGCGCCGTGTTGAGCGGCGTCGCCTCGCGTTCGAGCAGGCCTCTCAGGCCAGCCAGGATTTGCGCCTCTATCGTCGTCTCCCCGCGGCTCATGCGGCCCTCGCCGCTTCGATCAACAGATGGTTCGGCGCCCTGCATCCCGGCTGGCCAGGCTCCGGCCCCAGACCGGCGTCCCAGGACCGCTCGGCTCGCCAAATGCTGACTGCTATGGCCCAGCGCTCTTCCGACCAGCCCACGCCCAGGGGATCGCCGCTATCGGCCGCCCAGCTTTCCCAGGTCCGGTCCTTCAGCCACAGATGCAGGCCGGGGCCGCCAGTGCGCTTCACGTCCGGGTCGCCGGCCAAGTAGGCGGCTTTCCCGGCGATGATCGTTGAGGGTTCAGCAGCGCGAACGGCGGCGCACCAGAACGGCCAGGTCTTGGCCTGCGACTTTGCCCGGCGTCGGCCTTCCGGCGTTGCCATGGCCCAAAGCTGCAGAAAGTTCTGGTCGGCTTTCCAAGGTGCTTTTTCGGGCCGACCGGTCGCATTCGGCTCGTCCGATGCGACAGTATCTTTCTTATATTCCCTTCTCTCTCCCTTCGGAGCGTTTTCGGCTCCTTCAAGGAGGGGTTCGATGCTCCTTGAAGGAGCTTCCTGCGCTCCTTGTGGGAGAAGCGCCGTGTTTTCCGCCTCGCCGCCCTCGACGCGGGAGGATTCTGGGCTCCTTGAAGGAGGTGATTTGTCTCCTTCAGGGAGCTTTCCCGTTTTTGGGAGGCGGACCTCGGCCCCTGGATTGAGCCGCACGAGCGCTTCGGCCGCAGCGCGGACGGCGGCGTCAAAGTGGGCCGGATCGAAGGTGTGACCGTAGCGCGTGGCGTTGCCTTGGGCGCTACGGCGCCGATGCGCCAGACGCTCCACCCAGGCCTCCAAGGCCTTCTCGCAGATCACCGAATGATAGAGCCGGCCGTCGGAGCATTCGACCCAGCCACGCAGGACCATGTCCGAAATGGTTCGCCACTCAGACAGGCTCACCCCGACCCATTTGGCCAGCACGCGCTCATTGTTCGGGATCGAGCCCGCCGGCACCTGGCCCCAGGCCTTGCACCACAGGCAGATGGCCGCCTTGCACTCGTCGCCTGTCGATAGGGCGAACAGATCGCTGTCGAGCAATCGGACGACATCGAGGGGCATGTAGGAGAGCCCGCGAAGGTCGCAGTCGATGGGGACAAGGGGGGGCGGATGGTCGCTCATGGCTCCCAGCTCCTAATGGCCGAACACGCAATATCGACGAACGTCAGCACCTGGCCGCGGGGGCCGCTGCTGTTCTTCTCAACGATCCAATCGAGCTTGTTCGCGACCGCTCTCAGCTTCTGTTCGCGGGTCACGCGCTCGTCGAAAGTCTCGCCCTCACGAGATCGGAAGAGCACACGTCTGAACTCCAGTCACGTCGTAATCTCGTATGCCGTCTTCTGCTTGAAAAAAAAAAAACACCAACCCACCCCCCCCCCCCCACCCACCCTCCTACTAGACCGAACTAACTCCACCACAACACA
>CALEOQ010000127.1 GCA_937910255.1 uncultured Caulobacteraceae bacterium
GGGGGCTCTTCCGATCTGACCTGGAGGTGGTGTCGATCGAGCCGGCGCGGCGCAAGGACGCAGCGGCCCGGGCCGAACTGCTCAACAGCGTCGATGTGGCCATTCTCTGCCTGCCCGACGAGGGCGCGCGGGAGGCGGTGGCCATGATCGAGAACCCCGATGTTCGGATCATCGACCCCTCCACGGCGCACCGCACGGCGCCGGACTGGGTGTTCGGCTTTCCCGAGCTGACGCGCGGTCATCGGCAGGCCATCGCTAGCTCCAAGCGGGTCACCAATCCCGGCTGCTGGTCCACCGGCTTCATCGCCCTCGTGGCCCCGTTGGTGCGGGCCGGCCTGATCCCGGCCGAAGCCGCCCTCAGCGTGCATGGAGTCTCCGGCTATTCCGGCGGCGGCAAGGGGCTGATCGAGGAGTTCGAACAGGCGCCGCCGCCCTCATCGGCCGACGCCTTCCGCCCCTACGGCCTGACGCTGGCCCACAAGCACCTTCCGGAGATGGTCGCCTATACGGGCCTGTCCCATGCGCCGATCTTCTCGCCCGCGGTCGGGCGCTACGCCCAGGGGATGATCGTCGAGGTTCCCGTGGCGCTGTGGGCGCTGCCCGGGCGGCCGTCGACGGCCGATCTGCGCGCCGCGCTCTCGCAAGCCTATGCCGGCGAGGCCTTCGTCCAGGTGGCGACCGATCTGGAGACCTCTCAGCTCAGCCAGGCGCGGGCCGGGGCTGGCGGCTATGTGGCCGCCCTCGACCCTGAGGCCCTGAACGGCACGAACGGTTTGCGGCTCTATGTGTTCGGCGACGACGCCAAGGGCCAGGCGCGCCTGCTGGCGGTGCTGGATAATCTGGGGAAGGGCGCCTCCGGCGCCGCCGTCCAGAACCTGAACCTGATGCTCGGCCTGGACGAGGGGGAAGGATTGAGTCGCCCCTAGGGATATGCAGAATTCGGCGCGATACATGTCGATTCTGCCCCTGCTGTCGTCCTCGATCCGGTGTCCGCAATCAGAGCTTAACCCTGCGGCCCTAACTCTGCGGGGCCATAGTCCGGCGCTTACAAGGATCTCTCGTTCATGACCCATGCGTCATTCATTGATCCGCAGGCCGATGCGTCGGCCCGGGAGCATGGCGCGTGGGATCTGGATATCGGCACCTTCTTCGACGTGTCCCTCGACCTGCTCGTGATCCGCGACCTTGAGGGGCGCGTACTGAAGGCCAGCCGGTCCTGGCAGACCATCCTCGGCCACGACCCGGAGGAGATGGAAGGCCTGCCGCTGCTGCGTCTGGTGCATCCCGATGACCTTCCCGGCACCCAGAGCAGCGTGACCGAGGTTGAGCAACGTCGGCCCGGCGATCCGGTCCTCGGCTTCATCAATCGCTATCGCCACAGGGACGGCGGCTATCGCACCCTGGAATGGCGGGCCCAGCGGTTCGGCGATCGAATCTATGGCGTCGCCCGCGACGTGACCGAACGGGTCGCCGCCGAGCGGGAGCTGCTGGAAGCCAAGGCGTTGGCCGAGGCCGCCAGCCGGGCCAAGACCGACTTCCTGGCCAATATGAGCCACGAGGTGCGCACGCCCCTCAATGGCGTGATCGGCATCATCGACGCCCTGTCGCGGACTCCCTTGAGCCCTGAGCAGGCGGAAATGGTCGGGCTGGTCCGGGATTCCGGGGTGATCCTCGAGCGGCTGGTGTCGGACTTCCTGATCGTCTCCAAGATCGAGGCCGGCCAGCTCGAACTCGAAAACCGACCGTTCGATCTGGACGAAGCCCTGCGCCCCTACATCGAGGTCACCCGCCACCGGGTGGACGACAAGGGCCTGGCCCTCAAGGTGGAGCGTCACGAGGCCGCCCAGGGCCGCTTCCTCGGCGACCCCACGCGGATCGGCCAAATCCTCAGCAACCTGTTGTCCAATGCGGTGAAGTTCACCGAACAGGGCCACGTCACCCTGCGCATCACCCGCAGCGAGGCGCCGGACGGCGATCACCTCACCTTTGAGGTGGAAGACACCGGCGTCGGTTTCAGCGCCGACCAGGCCGCCCGTCTGTTCGACCGTTTCAGCCAGGCCGATGAGACCATCAGCCGTCGGTTCGGCGGCACGGGCCTCGGGCTCTCGATCTGCCGTTCGCTGACCGATCTCATGGGCGGGAAGATCACCGCCACCTCGGAGCCTGGGCGGGGCAGCCGGTTTATCGTGTCTATCCCGCTGCCCCGGGCGGAGCCTCTGCCGGAGGGCGAGGCTCAGCGTCCGGCTGCGCCGGCGTCGCACCCGGCCCGTGATCAGCCCCTGCGGGTGCTGCTCGCCGAGGATCACCCCACCAACCAGAGGGTGGTCCAGCTCATCCTGGCCAGTCAGGCCGTTGAACTGGTCACCGTTGAAGACGGTCTCCAAGCCGTGTCGGCGTTTGAATCCAGCGCCTTCGATGTCGTCCTGATGGACATGCAGATGCCGCACATGGACGGCCTGGCGGCGACGCGCGCGATCCGCGCCCTGGAGGCCAAGCGGGGCGCATCGCCGACGCCCATCATCATGCTGAGCGCCAACGCCATGGTCGAGCACCAGAACGAGGCCCTGGCGGCCGGCGCCGACATCCATGTGGCCAAGCCGATTACGGCGGCCACCCTGCTGGGCGGCATCCAGGCGGTCGTCGCCATCTAGATTTCGCGACGCCTCATCCAAGGCCAGATCGCCAGCGTATGATGAGGCATGAACCTCATGCACGCCTTTCATCGTCGGGGCTTTCTGTTGGGCGCCAGCGCGCTCGCCGCCTGCAGCGGCGGGACCCAGGCCCAGGCCGCCGACGCCTATTCGGACTCCTCCTGGCGCACGCTGACCGACGCCCAGTGGAAAAGCCGCCTGTCGCCCGCCGCCTACCAGGTCCTGCGCCGCGAAGGCACCGAGCGGGCGGGCTCCAGCCCCCTGGACCGCGAGAAGCGCCAGGGGACCTTTGTCTGCGCCGGGTGCGAGCTGCCGCTGTTCAAGTCCGACTGGAAGTATGACAGCGGCACCGGCTGGCCGAGCTTCTACACCTATATCGACGGCGCCCTGGGCAAGAAGACCGACTTCAAGATCGGCATACCCCGCACCGAATATCATTGCGCCCGCTGCCTTGGCCACCAGGGCCATGTGTTCAAGGACGGCCCGCGCCCGACCGGCCTGCGCTACTGCAACAACGGCGTGGCGCTGAAGTTCATGCCTGCCTGAGCGAACCCGCGCGATGAATATCTAGGCCGAGGTTCGGCGGCGCCCTAAGAGTGCTCTCAACGAGAAGAACAGCTTAGGGAAGAACGATGCGACATCATCTTGCACGCCGCCTGGCCGGCGCGGTTTCGGCTGTGGCGCTGGTCGCCATGACCGCCGGACCGGTCCTCGCCGCCGATGTTCCCATGGCTGCGCCCGCCGAGGTCGGGTTCAGCGCCTCGGGCGTCGAAGCGCTGAAGACCGAAATGCAGGCCCTGGTCGACCAGAAGAAGCTGGCCGGCGCGGTCACCCTGCTGGCCCGCCAGGGCAAGGTCGTCCACTACGAAGCCTATGGCGTCCAGGACGTGGCCACCGGCCAGCCGACACAGCGCGACACCATCTATCGCATCGCCTCCATGACCAAGCCGATCACCGGCGTGGCCATGATGATTCTCTGGGAAGAGGGCAAGTGGAGCCTGGACGACCCGGTCGCCAAGCACATCCCGGAATTTGCGGACCTGCAGGTGGCCGCCGCTGACGGCGGAACCGAGCCTCAGGCGCATCCCATGACCATGCGCGAGCTGATGAGCCATACGGCCGGTTTCGATGTCAGCGCCGGCTATGACGATGCGGGTCTGCAGGACGGCGATCTCCAGGCCATGATCGACAAGCTGGCCGCCCTGCCGCTGGCCGTCCAGCCGGGAACCGACTGGCGCTATGGGCCGAGCGTCAACATCCAGGGCTATATCGTCGAGAAGCTGTCAGGCCAGAGCCTGGACGCCTTCTTCAAGAGCCGCATCTTCGATCCCCTGAAGATGGACGACACCGGCTTCCACATCGATGAAGCCAAACTCGATCGGGTCTCGGCGGTGCACACCTATGGCGAGGATGGCCTGATCGCCCCGGCCGGCGAGGTGCGGGCCGCCC
>CALEOQ010000128.1 GCA_937910255.1 uncultured Caulobacteraceae bacterium
GGTGCGCGGGTGGGGGCACCGGGGTGCGGGGCAGTCGTACGAGCGGGCAGGCCGCACGGACGATGCCCAGAGCGGTTCAGGCGCGCCGGTCAGGATATCGATCGCGCCGCCGCCATCGTCGGTCTCCAGCCAATCAGCCAGCACTTCCTCCAGATGATTGGTCAGGCTGGCGTCTCCGGGCTTCAGCGATCGGGTCGTGCTCAGCTCCACCAGCACGGCATAGGGGGGCAGGGGACCGGAAAACGGACTGCGCAGGCCCGGGCCATGGGCCAGCGCCGCGCTCAAGGCGGCCCGGGACATGCCCTCAAAGGCCGACAGGAGTTCGCCGCCCTCCCGCTCCATGTGCGACAGAAGGGGAAGGGCCGCCTCCAGATCCTCCAGCAGGACCAGGGCCGCTGCGGTCTGGGCGGGACGGGGATGAACCTCGAACTCCACGGCGGTGATGACGCCGAGCGCGGCGCCGGCCCCGATCACCACCTGGCGCAGGTCGAGCCCGGTATTGTCCTTTCGCAGCCCGCGGCGCAGTTGCACGATGGTCCCGGCCGCGTCGGCCAGGACCATCTCCAGGCCCAGCACCTGCCGGCGCATGTCGCCATAGCGGATGAAGCGGGCGCCGCCGGTGTTGGTCGCCGCCATGCCGCCGACGGTGGGATCGGCGCCCAGGTCAATGGGCAGGAAAAGGCGGTGCGTCTCCAGGACGGCGTTGACGGCCGAGAGCCGGACCCCGGCTCCAGCGCGGACGCTGCGGTTGACGGGATCGACCTCCAGCGGCGACTGCAGCCGCTCCAGGCTGAGCAGCACCTGGCGGCCGCTGGCATCCGCCGTCGAGGCGCCGACCAGCCCCGTATTGGCGCCCTGGACCGCCAAGTCCACCTGGTGGCCCACACACCAGGCGACGATCGCCGCGACGCTGGCCGAGGTGCGGGGCCGAACCACCAGTGCGGCGCGGCCGCCCTCATAGCGCGCCGCCTGGTCATAGGCCGCCAGGTCCTCCGGCGCCTCCACCAGGGCGTCGTCGCCCACCAGTCCCGCGAGGTCGGCGGCCAGCTGGACGTTCATGCCTCAGCGATCAGCGCCGGCCGCGGCGGTCATCTTGAAGATGCCCTGGGCGTTGGAACTGTCGAAGGCGAGGTCCAGGCGAGGACGACCCGTCTTCTCGTCGGTCATCGGCATGCGGGTGATGAACTCATAGAACGAGCCGGGCGCCGGGCGCGTGACCGTGGCCCCGCCGGCGTCCACGAAGTCCCGCATCACCTGGGTGGCGCGGAAAGCGGTCTGCCGCACGCGCCCCGAGCCCGAGACTTCGACCGTGTCCTTCATGGGCCGGCCCAGGCTTTTCTGAGCCTCGGCCACGGCCTCGACGTCATCGACCCGATCGGTGGCGTGGTTGAAAGCGTTCCCCTCGGTGGCGATCCAGGCCAAGATCGGAAGAGCGTCGTGTAGGGAAAGAGTGTAGATCTCGGTGGTCGCCGTATCATTAAAAAAAAAACAGTAATCACATTATCACAGCCTACACACACACGACATGTCCTTATAGTTTAATTGTTAATCCGCACCAGAGCTCTGCTCATCTAATACAAGAGCCTCCC
>CALEOQ010000129.1 GCA_937910255.1 uncultured Caulobacteraceae bacterium
GTTGCCGGTGTGGCTCGCCCCCCCGCTGCCGGGGCCTGGGCGCGCCGGTGGAGCTCCTGGCCATCCTGCTGGCCGTCGAGGTGACCCCCGCCATCTTCCGCACCGTCGGCAACGTGACGGCCGACATGGCTGTTGCCGCAGTGGTCCGGCCGCCGGACGACATCGCGCCGGAGCTCGAAGCGGCTGGGTAAAAGCGCATCCCGATCCGGGTCTCGCGCGTATCCGATGCGAACCCCGGCAAGGAGCGACGCGTGCCTCTCTGGCAGATTCTGACCCTGAACGCCCTGGTGCTGCTCGCCGCCTACGGCCTGCTCTGGGCGGTCGCCCTGAAGCTGCGCGATGTGAGCTTCATCGACGCCTGGTGGCCCACCGGCATGGCCCTGCTCGCCTGGACCAGTCTCGTCTTCGGCGGCGGCTCAGGCCTCCATGGTTGCCTGCTGGCCCTGATCGCCACCGCCTGGGCGGCGCGGCTGGGCGGCCACCTGTTTCGCCGCTGGCGGGGCCACGGCGCGGACCGCCGCTATGAGGAGATGCTCGCCGATGGGCGGGAAAAGCACGGTTGGGGCTTCCCGGCCGCCGCGGCGATCCTGGTCTTCGCCCCCCAGGCGCCGCTGCAGTACATCGTGGCCTTGCCGGTCCAGCTGGGCCAGATCGAAACCCCGGCGCAGTTTGGCCTGCTGGCCGCGATCGGAACGGCGCTGGCCCTGTTCGGCTTGGCCTTCGAGGCGATCGGCGACGCGCAACTGGCCCGGTTCAAGGGCGATCCCGCCAACAAGGGCAAGGTGCTCGACACCGGCCTTTGGCGCTACACCCGTCACCCCAACTATTTCGGCGACGCCTGCCTCTGGTGGGGCCTCTATCTGATCGCCGCCGAGACCGGGCTGGGCGCCTGGTCCATTCTCGGCCCCATCCTCATCACCCTGCTTCTGACCAAGGGCAGCGGCGCGCCGACGGTGGAAAAGGGCATGGAGCACCGGCGGCCCGAATACGCCGCCTATATCCGCCGGACCTCGGGCTTCATCCCCTGGCCGCCGCGCAAGGCCTGACGCCCTTCATTGCCACGGCCGCCGCGAGCCGCTTAGCTGCCCCCAACGAAAAGACACAAGGGAGGCTTGAGGCTCATGGCGCAGAATCTGGGACGAACGGTGGGTCGGGTTCTCGTCGGCCTCGCCCTCGCCGGTTGGGCGGGCGCCACAGCAGCTGAGCCGACGCGCGCCAGCCACCAGGTCGCGGGCCTGGAAGCGCCGGCGGAAATCCTGGTCGACCAGTGGGGCGTCTCCCACATCTACGCCGCCAGCGTCCGCGACGCCTTCTTCCTGCAGGGCTACAATGTCGCCCGTGACCGGCTGTGGCAGATCGACCTGTGGCGCAAGCGCGGGCTCGGCCTGCTGGCCAAGGACTTTGGCCCGGACTTCGCCGCCCAGGACCGCGCCGCCCGGCTCTTCCTCTATCGCGGCGACATGGCCGCCGAATGGGCCGCCTACGGACCCCAGGCCAAAGGCTATGCGGAAGCCTTCACCGCGGGGATCAACGCCTATGTGGGCGAGATCCGCAGCGGCGCCCGTTCTCTGCCCGAAGAGTTCACGATCACCGGCACGACCCCGGATCTCTGGCGGCCGGACGAGGTGGTGCGCATCCGCAGCCACGGCCTGACCCGCAACGCCGCCGCCGAGGTCGAACGCGCCCAGATCACCTGCGCGGCGGGGCTGGAGGCCAACGCCCTGAACCGAAGGCTGGAGCCCGCCCACCCGCTGTCAGTTCCCGAAGGTCTGGACCCCTGCGCGATCCCGTCCGGCGTCCTGGCCGACTACCGGCTGGCCACCAAGGGCGTGGAGTTCGCCGCGGGCCAGGTGGTCGCCCAGGCCGAAGACATCCCGGCCGACGCCATCGGCTCCAACAACTGGACGGTCGCGCCATCTCGCACCGCCACGGGCCGGCCGATCCTGGCCAATGATCCGCACCGGGCGCACGGCGTGCCGTCCCTGCGCTACATCGTCCATATGGAGGCGCCCGGCTTTTCGGCCATCGGCGCGGGCGAACCGGCCCTGCCCGGGGTCTCCATCGGCCATAATGGGACCATCGCCTTTGGCCTGACCATCTTTCCGGCCGACCAGGAAGATCTCTACGTCTATGAGACAGATCCCCAGGCCCCGAACCGCTATCGCTACGGCGACGGCTGGGAAACGATGGCGGTGGTCACTGAGACGGTGGAGGTCAAAGGCCAGGCGCCGCGCACGGTCGAGCTGAAGTTCACCCGTCATGGCCCGGTGGTGTTCGCCGACCCCGCCGAGCGGCGCGCCTACGCCGTGCGCAGCGTCTGGAGCGATCCTGGGACCTCGGCCTATTTCGGTTCGTCCGACTACATGACCGCGCAGAACTGGGATGAGTTTTCCGGCGCCATGAGCCGGTTCGGGACGCCCAGCGAGAACCAGGTCTATGCCGACACGGCGGGCAATATCGGCTGGATCGCCGCGGGCCGCGTGCCGGTGCGCCGGGGTTGGGACGGCCTTATGCCCGTGCCCGGCGACGGCCGCTATGAGTGGGCGGGCTATATGGCCGCCAGCGACCTGCCCAGCCGCTATAATCCCGAGACCGGCTGGCTGGCTTCGGCCAACCAGTTCAACCTGCCGGCCGACTACCCGGCCGAGCGCCAGATCAGCTTCGAATGGAGCAACCCGGCGCGGATGGCCCGTATCTCTCAGGTGCTGGAGGCTGACCGCGATCTGACCCTGGCCGAGGCCATGGCGCTGCAGACCGATCCGACCAACGTCACGGCCGCGACCCTCATCCCCCTGCTGAGCGACATCCCGGCGCCTGCGCCGGACCTGGCCGCCGCCATCGCCCTCTTGCAGGACTGGGACGGCCGGACCGAGGCCGACAGCGCCGCGGCCTCCCTCTATGAAGTATGGCTCTTCAAGCATCTGGGCCGCGCCACTGTGCGCGCCACCGCGCCCGCCGCCGCCCAGGCCCTGATCGGCCAGGGCGACCAGCCGGCCATCAGCGACTATCTGACCGCCGCCGCACCGGCGGAACGGGCGCCGATCCTGGCCGCCAGCCTGACGGCGGCGCTGAACGAAGTCCACGAGAAGCTCGGCCCCGATCCCTCGTCCTGGACCTGGGGCGACCTGCATCACGCCCGCTTCGAGCACGCCCTGGCGCCGCGGCTTTCGACGGACGCCGCCGAGCGTCTGGCGGTCGGCCCCGCGCCCATGGCCGGGACCATGCTGAGCCCGCTGGCGGCCAGCTGGCGGGCCAGTGACTATCGGGTGGTGTCGGGCGCCTCGTTCCGCATGGTCCTGGATGTGGGCGCCTGGGACAACAGCGTGGCGATCAACACGCCCGGCCAGTCGGGGGATCCGGCCAGCCCGCACTATCGCGACCTCTTTCCCCTGTGGGTGAAGGGCGACTATGTGCCGTTGCTCTACAGTCGGCCGGCCATCGAGGGGGCGACCGCGACGGTGCTGACCCTGACGCCCGCCTCCTAGCGCCGGCTAGGCGGCAGCTGGGCGATGACCCCGCTCTCGGGCGCGACGATCAACGGGCTGGTTCCTTGGACTTGGCCTCGGCTTCGGCGGCCGCCGTCTCGGCCTGATACTCGTTCACCGCCTTGCGTTTGAACGGGTTCTCCTTGTGGATCGGGAAGTCGATCTTCAGTTCGCCGCGGACGATCTTCTTGCGCAGGTGTTTGGCGCCGTGGACGCTGAAGCCGGCCAGATGGTCGCCGGCGACGATCCGGGTATAGCGGGAGGGATTTTCCTCAGACACGAACTGCGGGAGCGGTTCGACCACCACGTCGTAGTCGACGGCGAAGAAGAGCGGCATGGAGAAGCGCTCCTTGCCGGTGTTCACCACCCGGTGCTGGGTCGCCTTGAACCGGCCATTGGTCCAGCCCTCCAGCAGGTCGCCGATGTTGACGATGAAGGCGCCCTCGACCGGCGGGGCCGAGACCCATTCGTCGGCGGCGTTCATCACCTGCAGACCCGGCCCGCCGGTGTGCAGGATGGTGAAGCACTCGAAGTCCGAATGCGCGCCGATGCCCAGATGGTCGTTGTCCATGGGCCGGTCATTGGGCGGATAGTGCAGCAGGCGCAGCTGGGACGGCGTTTTCTTCGTCCGCTCCAGGAAGAATTCCGGATCCAGATCCAGGCGCAGGGCGAAGGCTTCGAACAGCCGGTCGCCGACGCCCCGGACGGCGTCGTAATAGGCCATCACCTCGTCGCGGAAGCCAGGGATCCAGTCCGGCCACTGGTTGGGCACCAGCATCAGGTTGCCGGCCTTGAAGTCGGGGTCCTCGTCGTCGATCTCGATCGCCACGTCGAAGGCCGCATGCAGGCGGGGCTTGGTCAGGTAGTCGTGCTCAGGGCTCGGCTCCACCAGCCGGTAGAGTTCGGGGTCTCCGTCGTCATCCTCGTCGGAGATCGGCACCCAGCCCCGGGTGCCCGGCGAGTTGCGGATGTGCACCCGCTCCCGCAGCTCGCGGGGGGAATAGTGGAACTGCCTGGACAGGTCGTAGGTGCGGTCGATCAGCGTCTGCGGCACCCCATGGTTCTTGATGTAGAAAAAGCCCACCGTCTCGCAGGCCCGGCCGATCTCGGCCACCGTCGCGGCCTTGGCGGCGGGATCGCCGCCCGCCAGGGCGGCGATGTCAGATCGGAAGAGCACACGTCTGAACTCCAGTCACTTCGTAATCTCGTATGCCGTCTTCTGCTTGACAAAACCACCTTACCCATCGCG
>CALEOQ010000130.1 GCA_937910255.1 uncultured Caulobacteraceae bacterium
GCCCCCCTGGCGCCCGCCGACCGCACGGCGGCCCAGGCCGCGCTCAACCGGCTCGGCTTCGACGCCGGCGCGCCGGACGGCATTGTGGGGGTCAATACCCGCAAGGCCCTGCGGGCCTATCAGCAGGCCCGCGGCCTGGTGGCCGATGGCTACCTGTCGCTGGAAATGGTCCGCCGCCTCCGCTCGGAGGCCGGCGCACAGCCCTGAGCCTGGCGCAAAGCCAGATCCCCTACTGTCCGGACTCGTCCCGGCGCTCGAGCGTCGCCATGGCCGCATCGGCCCGTGTGGCCGGCTCGGGATCAGCGTTGCGAAGCTGCGGATTGCGGAAGGCGTAATAGAGCAGACCGACCATGATCGCAGCGTTCAGCGCGAACGGCGCCCAGTGGATCAGCTGGTAGAGCCAGACGAAGAACGGGGCCAGCACCACATTGACGCCGTTGACGGCGGCGATGGCGCCCGCGACGCGGGCCTGCTCGCCCATATTCACCGCCAGGGACGATCCCGCCGTGAAGCCCGGACGCGCAAAGCCGAAGCCGAGGCTGGCGATCGCATAGCCCATGACCACCGCCCAGTAGTTGGGCGACAGGGCGACGATCACATTGCCCACCGCCGCAACGGCGACGCCCCAGCGCAGCAGCTGCCGGGGGGTCATCTCGAACATGCGGATGATGCCCCATTGGGCGAGCAGGCCGGCCATGGCGCCGAACATCATGGCGATGGCGATAAAGCCCTGGGCCGCGGCCGGCGACAGGGCCAGCTTGTCGATGATCAGGAAGCCCAGGGTCTGGCCCTGGGCCGTCTGGCAGGCGGCGACCAGGAAGCCATAGACCAGGAACGGCGTGATCCGCGGATCACGCCACATGGGCGTCTCCTTGACCCCGGGATTGGCCTTGCGGGTCTCAGCCTCGGCGTCGGTGCGGGCTCGGGTCTCGCCGGCGAAGGGGCTCTCGGGCAGGAAGCGATAGACGACCAACAACATCACCGCCGCGATCAGGGCGAAGCCGAACAGCGGCCCCGACAGACCCAGGAAGGGCAGGATCAGCAACGGCGCCAGGAAGGGCCCGATGACGGTGCCCAGGCCGAAGGCGCCGGCCAGGCTGGACATGGACTGGGTGCGCTTCTCGGGCGCGGTATGCTCGGCCACATAGGCCTGGGTCGCCGGGTTGGAGGCCGCGCCGAACAGGCCAAACAGCGCCCGGGCGAACAGGAAGAAGACAAAGATCACCAGGGGCGACGCCCAGTGCCGCAGGCCGGCGTTCACCACCAGGCCGCAGCAGATCATCGAGACCATGAAGCCGGTCAGGCCGACCAGCATCAGCGGCTTGCGGCCATAGCGGTCCGAGGCCTTGGCCCAGAAGGGCGAGGAGAAGGCCCACAGAAGCGCCGAAAGGGAGAACACCGCCGCCACCAGGGGATCGGGAATGCCGATCGAGCGCCCGATGGCCGGCAGCACCGAGATCAGCCCGGTATTGCCCATGGCCGTGGCCAGCGAGACCCCGAAGATGATCGCGAAGGATCGCTTGGGAAGCACCACGGGGAGGGCGGGGGAGCCGGACATGTGACCGCTGTTAATGCGGCGCGCCACCGCAGGCAATTGCGATTACCGCACACGGGCCATTAAGCATTAACCCCGATGCTCCGGCAGGATTAGTCGGGGGCCAAACGTCGTCATGTTTCAGATCATCGGGATCGTTCTGCTGTTCGCCATGGTGTTCGGCAGCTACATCATGGCCGGCGGCAATATGGGGATCATCCTCCACGCCCTGCCCCACGAGATGATGGCGATCGGCGGCGCGGCCGTGGCCGCCTTCCTGATCAGCCACTCCATGACGGTGCTGAAGGGCGTTGGCGGCGGTCTGGCCAAGGCCTTTGCCGGCCCCAAGTGGAAGGCCTCGGACTATCGCGACCTTTTGTCCCTGCTCTTCCTGCTGACCAAGACCATGAAGTCCAAGGGCGTCATCGCCCTGGAGAGCCATATCGAGAACCCCGGCGAGAGCACGATCTTCTCCCGCTATCCGAAGATCACCAAGGACCACTTCGCCGTGGACTTCATCTGCGACACCCTGCGGATGATGACCATGAACCTGGAAGATCCCCACCAGGTCGAAGACGCCATGGAAAAGCAGCTCGAAAAGCACCACCACGAGGCCCTGGCGCCCGCCCACGCCCTGCAGAACACCGCCGACGCCCTGCCCGCCCTGGGCATCGTCGCCGCCGTGCTCGGGGTGGTGAAGACCATGGGTTCGATTTCCGAGCCCCCGGAGGTCCTGGGCGGCATGATCGGCGGCGCCCTGGTCGGCACCTTCCTCGGCGTGTTCCTGGCCTACGGGCTGGTGGGGCCGCTGTCCTCGCGACTCAGCGCCGTGGTCGAGGAGGAGGCCTCCTTCTATAAGATCATCCAGGCCGTGCTGGTGGCCCACCTGCATGGGAACGCCGCCCAGATCTCCGTCGAGATCGGCCGCGGCCATGTGCCCAGCGGCGCTCAACCGAGCTTCCTCGAGCTGGAAGAGGCCCTGTCGGCCATCCCGGCGGAAGCCTGATCCGCCAGGCTTTGGGGCCGAAATCGGCGGGCTGCGCGGCGGCGGCGAAAAAAGTGATCACAGCTGCGTGATTTATCCCCTTGCCCCCGGACCAAACACCGGCATATTCCTGCACTGCGCAGCGATGCTGAAGCTTCTGACCCGCGGGTCTGGGGCGACAGTCGCGCCAGGCGCAATTAACCTCCATTCCAGGGGACCAGGGACATGACCTCCGAGATTCTTCGCAAGCTGCTCGTGGCCGGCGCCGCCGTCGCCGCTCTCTCCGTCGCCGCCTGCGGCCAGCCCGCTGAAACCGCCGACGAAGCCGCCGCGGAAGCCACCACCGAAGCCGCGACCGCCGAAGCCGCCGCCGACACGGCCGTTGACGCCGCCGCGACCGCCGACGCCGCTGCTGAAGCCGCTGGCGAAGCCGCCACCGACGCCATGGCGCCGGCCGCGGAAGAAGCCCCGGCTGCTGACGCCGCCGTGGAAGCTCCGGCTCACTAAGCCATTCGCGAACGCCTCGGCGTTTTCGATGAAGGGCCGCCCTCTGGGGCGGCCCTTTTGCTATGGGCGCGCGATAGGCCTTGAAGCGATCCTCCTCTGGCCGCCAATGGAGCGATGCGCCCCCCCACCGTCCCACCTGAGTCCGGCTCGGACGAATCGCCGCTGATCCTCGACGCAGCGGGCCAACCGCGCTCGCGCCTCTATGGCGACGTCTATTTTTCCACCGAAGATGGCTTGGCCGAATCGCGGGCGGTGTTCCTGCAGGGCTGCGGCCTGCCGGAGGCATGGACGGGGCGGAACCGGTTCACCGTCGGCGAGCTGGGTTTCGGGACCGGCCTCAACATCCTGGCCCTGCTGGACCTCTGGCGGGTCTCGCGCCCGCCCGGCGGACACCTTCACATCTTCACCATTGAGGCCCACCCCTTGGACGCCGGCCAGGCCGCCGACGTGCTGGCCGCCTGGCCCGAGGTGGCCGATCTCGCCGCCCTGCTCACCCGCCGTTGGCCCGGCCGGGCGCACGGCTTCCACCGGGTGGACCTGCCTGAACTCGACGCCACCCTGGACCTGGCGGTGATGGATGTCGCAGACGCGCTGCGCTCCTGGAGCGGCCAGGCCGACGCCTGGTTCCTGGACGGCTTCTCGCCGGCGCTCAATCCACAGATGTGGCGGGACGCGGTGGTTGAGCTCGTGGCGGCCCGCCCGGCCCCGGGGGGCCGCCCGGCGACCCTCACCGTGGCCGGCCCGCTCCGCCCGAGATCCGCACGGCCTCGTGTTGCGTCACAGTCTAGATCTCGGTGTGCCCCGTGCCGTCTTACAACCACCCCC
>CALEOQ010000131.1 GCA_937910255.1 uncultured Caulobacteraceae bacterium
GGAGCTGAAAACGGCAAAGGAAATTAAGCCGACAGGGGGGTTCTGACGTGTGTTCTACCGATCTGGGTCGCGTCCGGCGGATCCGAAGCAGTTCCACCCCCTGGTGGGCGTGGGCACCATTTTCCAGGGGGCGGTGCTGCGGGTGGCGGGCCTGGAGGGCGCGGCTGAGGTGGTCGTGGTGGCTGGCATCGCCCACCGTGCCCTGATCGAAGCCCAGCTGTCCGACATTGGCACGACGGCTGCGGTGCTGCTGGAGCCCGAGCCGCGGGACTCTGCAGCGGCCATGGCCGCGGCCTGCGCCTGGATCGAGGATCGCGATCCCGAGGGTGTCGCCGTGGTGGTTTCGGCTGACCATCACATCCCTGATGACGCGGCCTTCCGCGCGGCCGTTTTGACCGCCGTCGAGGGTGCCCGCCAAGGCCTGATCGTCACCCTAGGTGTGCGGCCCGACGCGCCGTCGAACGCCTATGGCTATGTTTCTCCGGGCGCGCCGGCCGTGCCCGTCCGGTTGGTTGAGGCCTTTGTGGAAAAGCCCAACGCAGCCACCGCCCGCGACTACATCACCGCCGGCTATCTCTGGAACAGCGGCAACTTCGTGACGCCAGCCGGTCTGCTGCTTGCCGAGCTCGACACCTTCGAGCCGGCCATTAGCGCCGCGGCCCGCGCTGCCGTGGCCGACGCTAAGGGCGAGGGCGGGGCCACCCACGTCCTGGGCGAGGCCTTTGTCACGGCCCCGAAGATCTCCATCGACTATGCCGTCATGGAGAAGACGAAGTGCGCCGCCGTGCTGCCGGTGGCGTTCGCCTGGTCTGACCTGGGCGCCTGGGACGCCGTCTGGGCGGCGAGCCGCCGGGATGAGGCCGGCAACGCCATTCGAGGCGAGGGCCTGGCGCTCTCGGCGCAGGATTGCCTCGTCCGGGCCCCGGCCGGGACGCAGGTGACGCTGATTGGCGTCAACGACCTGGCTGTCGTGGTCGACCAGGGCCAGGTGCTGGTCTGCAACCTGTCGGCCAGCCAGCAGGTAAAGAGCGCCGTTGATCAGCTGAGGGCGCAGGGCCGTGAGACTATGCCGGCGCCCTTCGATACGGTGGAGGGCGCGCAGGTCTGGTTCGACCGCTGGCTGCGCACCAGCGCCCTTCCGCTCTGGTGGACGCTGGGCGCCGACCATGTGCGCGGCGGCTTCCATGAGGCGCTGACGTCCGAGGGCGAGCCCGTGGAGGCGCCACGACGCTCCCGGGTGCAGACCCGGCAGACTTTTGTCTATGCGACGGCCGGCCTGATGGGCTGGCAGGGGCCGTGGCGCCAGGCCGCTTGGCACGGGATGACCTATTTCCTCGACCGCTACCGGCGGCCCGACGGCCTGTTCCGCGCCTTGGTCTCCCCCACCGGCGAGCCCCTGGACGAGACCGCAGCACTCTATGACCAGGCCTTCGCGCTCCTGGCTATGGCCAGCCTGAACGCCGCAGATCCGGGCCATGTGGACCTGGCCGGCGAAGGTCGGCGTCTCCTTGACGCCCTCCAGCCCCTGCGCCACCCGGCCGGCGGCTTTCGCGAAGAGGGTGCCCATCCCTTTCAGGCCAACGCCCACATGCATTTGCTGGAGGCCGCCATGGCCTGGGTCGAGGCTGGAGGCGGACCCGAATGGCGCGCCGTGGCCGCTGAGATCATCGAGCTAGCGCTCACCCGCTTCATCGACGCCAAAGGGGGTTTCCTAAGGGAGTTCTTCGACGAGGCCTGGGCGCCGGCACCCGGCGAGGATGGCCGTCTGGTCGAGCCCGGCCACCAGTTCGAATGGGCCTGGCTGTTGGCCCGCTGGGGTCAGATGAGCGACGAGCCCCGCGCCCTGGCTGCGGCCTGCAGGCTCTATGACGCAGGCTTGGAGGGAATAGACCCGGTCCGGGGCGTAGCGATCAACGCCCTGAACGACGACTTCACCCTCCGCGACGCCGCCGCCCGCCTTTGGCCCCAGACCGAGTGGCTGAAGGCGGCTCTGATAATTGGGAAAGATGTGCTTCGCCCCGCCAAGGCCGTCGCGGCCTACCTCGAACCCGTCGCTTGGTGGGATCTAATGGCGCCAAATGGCGCTTTGCAGGACCAGCCGGCCCCAGCGAGTTCGTTCTATCACATCCTCTCAGCATCCCGCGACCTGACGGCTGGCCTTCAGGACAAGCGAAGCCTGTAATGCGACTATCGCGCGGTGGCTTGAGCTATGAAGCCGTTACTGGCCGCAAGTCTATAGGTGCTCGATGAAGATCGCTTTGGTTCACTATTGGTTGGTTGGCATGCGCGGCGGCGAAAAAGTGCTGGAAGCCCTGTGCCGCATGTTTCCCAATGCAGATATTTTTACCCATGTGTGTGTCCCGGGCGCCATCAGCCCGACTCTGCGCAGATCGGAAGAGCACACGTCTGAACTCCAGTCACGTCGTAATCTCGTATGCCGTCTTCTGCTTGAAAAAAAAAACAATAAACCCTTCATAATTCCGGCATCGCTTAAC
>CALEOQ010000132.1 GCA_937910255.1 uncultured Caulobacteraceae bacterium
GCGCGCGCCCGACCGGCGCGGGGAGGGTGGGGGGCGACAGTGCGAGGCCGTGACGAACGGGGGCAAGGGACGCGGTGGAATGTCGGTGTGCCAGAGGATGGGGGGCTGGGCCGGCGGCCACATGCCCGTCGGGGCCTTCATGTAAACTTTCGATGACAGGTCCGTGACAGCGTCGGGATTTGATGACGCTTTGCCGCAGGCCCGTTCGATCAGGCGAAGGCGACCGCTGGCCGCCTTCGCCCTGTCGTCAGAAGCGGGTCGAGAGGCTGACCGAGTAGCTGCGGCCAAGCTCGTAGTTGTTCAGGATCACCTTGTCGCCGCCCTGGGTCTGGAATTCGTCGAACTCCTCGCCCAGCAGGTTGCGGGCCTCGAGGCCAAGGGTGAATTCCGGGCCCCAGATTTGGAACTTCTGGCGGAAGTTGAAATCCAGGGTGACACCGGGCTCCTGCAGGAAGTCCGCCGCGCCGGCCCCGCCGCGGGCGGTAGTCCGCTCGCTGGCGTAGTTGGCCAGGATGGTTGCCTGGGTGGCGCCGTCCAGGCTTTCGAAGCCGAACTGGAGGTTGGCGATGTGCTCCGACGTGCCCTGCAGTCGGCTGCCGTCGATCACGAAGTTCTCGGCCGGCGCCGGCTGGCCCAGGCCCGTGAGCGGGAAGACGATATCGCCCTCGTCCACCTGCACTTCGGCCTTGGTCCAGGTGTAGTTGGCGCCGATCAGCCAGCGCTTGTCGTCCACCCAGTTCATGCCGAACTGGGGTTCGAAGAACTTCTTAAACTCGGCCTCGACCCCGTAGAGCACGGCCTTGGGCGCGTTCAGGAAGGTCTGCTGCAGGCCGCCGCCGGTCTCGTTGACGATCGACTCGATCGGCTTGTCGATGTCCTTGTAGAAGGCGCCGATGGTGGCGAACTGGCCCCGCTCGAAATAGCGCTCGTAGCGGATGTCCAGGTTCAGCAGCTCGCTGTCCACCAGGTACGGGTTGCCGATGAAGGTGCGGTCCGATTCCGGGTCGAGATAGAGCTGCGGCGCCTGTTCGCGGAACTGCGGACGGGCGATGGTCTTCGACGCCCCGAACCGGAGCTGCTGGTCCTCGGCGAAGTTCCAGGTGACCGTGGCGGCGGGCAGGACATAGTCGTTGTTCAGCTCGACGCCCAGCGGCTGGTTGGCCGAGAAGAGATCCAGCGCCCGGACGAACTGCTCGGCTTCCTCGTAGCGCACGCCAAGGCTGGCGCGCACGGCGGGGAGGACTTCGCCTTCGGCCTGCACATAGACCGCATTGGTGGTCAGCTTGGCCTCATAGGCGGCCGCGCCTTCCGAGCCCGTCACTTCCCGGAGGAAGAGGCCGTTGGGACCGATATTGTAGTCCGAATAGAGGAAGTCGATCCGCTGCTGCTGGAAGGCCAGCGACGGGGTTTGGTCCATGGTGAAGCGGAAGACCCGGGTCACGGAGTCGCGCTCATTCTCGTAGAAGGCGTAACCGCCGGACACCGTCAGATCGACGATCAGCGGATTGTCGAGGCGATAGCGAACATCGACGCCGGCCCCGTAGGTGGTGTCTTCCAGCTCGCTGAACCGGATGAAATTCGCGTCCGACTGGGGGTTATGATAAAAAGTGTCGGCGATCCGGCGATAGCGGGTCTGCGTCTCATAGGGCGCATCACGACGGGTCTGGGCATAAGACCCGCGCCAGTCGATTTCCAGATCCCCAAAGGTGTGCTCGCCGGTCAGCTGGCTGTTGAACAGCTCGCGCTCGTACCAGGCGGTGTAGTCGTCCCGGATGAAGTTGCTGGAAAGCGTGCTTTCGCCCTCAACCGAGCGGGCTTCCTTGGTGACGTTGCGGACGTAGAAGTTGGTCCACTGGAACTTGTGATCGTCGAGGTCGAGGGCGAGGCTGCCCAGGCCATGCCACTCGACATCCATTTCGGTCGAGTTGGAGATCAGGTCCTCGGTGATCGACAGGCCGCCAAGGCTGACCACGCCGGCCTGCTGGACTGCGCGCTTGGTCTCCCAGCTGCGGTCGTAGCCGCCGACGGCGATGACGCCCAGCGAACCCCAGTCGTAGTTCCAGCGCGAGCCGGCGGAGAGGCCGAAGCTGCCATTGATCGGCACGTCGTTGGTGGACTGCAGCAGGCGGACATTGGCGTTCTGGAAGCTGCGCCCCATGGTCGCCAGGGTGGCTGCGTCGAAATTGCTCTGGTCGATCCGTTCACCCGTGGCGATGCCAGCGGCGATGGCGGCCGGGACATCACGGGTGCCGTCGTCAAAGCCGGTGAGATCGGACTCGCCGCCGAAATAGGTCAGGCCCTGCTTGAGCGAGGTCTCGTCATTGGCGCCGAGGCTGAAGCTGAGCGCCAGGAAGGGCTCGTCCGGCACGCCGACGGTGCGCAGGTCGATGACGCCGCCGCCGAACTCGCCCGGATAGTTGGCCGAATAGGTCTTCTGGACGTTCACGCTGGCCAGAATGCCGCTGGGGAAGAGGTCGAGCGGCACCACCCGCTGCAGCGGCTCGGGGCTGGGGAGCGGCGAGCCGTTCAGCAGCGCCGAGGAGTAGCGCTCGCCGAGACCACGGACGTAGACGAACCGACCGCCGACCACGCTGAGGCCGGTCAGGCGGGTCAGGGCCTCGGCCGCGGTGCCGTCGCCCTGGCGGACCAGGTCGTCGGCGGTGACGATCGAGGCGACCTCGGCCGTCTCGCGCATCACTTCAGGGATGTAGCGGCCGCGAACAACCAGTTCCTGAACCTCGGCCCCGTCAGAGGCGGCCTGGGCGGATACCACCGCCGGCGCCATCAGCGCCGTGGTGCAGAGAAGGAGGCCCGAGAGGGGGCGGAGCATATTCATGGAAGGTCGCCTTGGTTGTCGACGGACGCGAAGAGAAAGGGGGCGGCCCAAGGGCCGCCCCGTTCCGGCTCGATCAGCAGTTGCTTCCGCTGGCCAGACCGCAGGTCCAGCCCTGCCACCAGGCGTCGCCCGCACCGCGAACGGCGCCGACATAGGTGGTGGCGTCGAAGGAGGAGTAGGTCGTCGGCGGGGCGGTGGTCGTCGCGGCGGCTTCGTTGGCGCCGTTGACGACGCCGTTCGGGGTCAGAGCGGAAGAGCACACGTCTGAACTCCCGCCAC
>CALEOQ010000133.1 GCA_937910255.1 uncultured Caulobacteraceae bacterium
GGTGGGCGCGGGTTGTTGTCGTGAGAGGTTTTTTGTGTAAGGAGACGGCTGCCACCGAGATCGAGACTCTTTCCCTGCGCGACGCTCGTCCGATCTGAGCTGTATGAGGCCGTGGCCTGGGTGGTTCCGGCGGTCGAGATCGTCTCCAGCCGCATCGCCGACTGGAAGATCAACATCCTGGACACGGTCGCCGACAACGCCTCGTCGGGCCTGGTGGCCCTGGGCGGCCCGGTGCGGCGGCTGGACGGGCTGGACCTGATCGGCTGCGCTATGACCCTGAGCGTCAATGGCGTGCAGGCATCGCAAGGCACGGGCGCCGATTGCCTGGGCAGCCCCCTGAACGCCGCGGCCTGGCTGGCCCGCCGCTCGGCCGCGCTCGGCCATCCCCTGCGCAAGGGCGAGCTGCTGCTGACCGGGGCGCTGGGGCCCATGGCCAATGTCTCGCCGGGCGACAAGGTGGTGGCCGAGATCGGCGGCCTGGGCGCCGTCAGCCTGAATTTCAGCCTCTAGAGCGCCTCAAAAATAGGCGCCGCGCATCCCTGCGGTTGCAGGGCTAGCCCGGCGCTTGCCTCGACCTCTTCCGTCATATTGTCATACAAACAAGATCGCCGGAGTCGGCGCCGCGTCAGAGTAGGAATCCCATGAGTGAGGATCATTTCGTCAATCCGGAGGTCGCCAACGCGGTCGGTGACTGGAAGGGATATGTGGAGGCCAAGCTCGGCTTCCGGAATCACTGGTACCCGGTGCGCTTCTCCAAGGAGATCGCCGAGGGCGAGGCGATCACGGTCAAGCTGCTGGGCGAGGCCCTGATCCTCAAGCGCATCGACGGCAAGGTCTATTCGATCCGGGACCGCTGCCTGCACCGGGGCGTGCCGCTGTCGAAGAAGCTGGACTGCTACACCCGCGACACCATCACCTGCTGGTACCACGGCTACACCTACCGCGTTCAGACCGGCGAGCTGGTCAACATCCTGGCCGTGCCCGACAGCCGCCTGATCGGCCGGCGCAAGATCACCACCTTCCCCGTGGAAGAAGCCAAGGGCGTGGTCTTCGTCTTCATCGGCGACACCGAGGATGGCCCGCCCCCGCCCCTGGCGCACGACGTGCCGCCGGGCTTCCTGGACGACGACGTCATGGTCCTGGGCAAGCACCGGGTGGTGAACTCCAACTGGCGCCTGGGAGCCGAGAACGGCTTCGACGCCCTGCACATCTTCATCCACAAGGACACCACCCTGCGCCACTACCGGGTGTTCAACTTCCCCATCGGCCACACCCCCCTGCCCGGCGCGGTGGAGACCGTGGAGGCGCCCGACGGGCCCAAGGGCGTGATCGACGACTTCGCCCTGCACAAGCCGGCCTGGGAGGGCGAGGTGGACGGCGAGGTCGTGGTCCGTGGCGTACGCACCGGCGAGGCCAGCGGCACGTCCGCGGCCATGAAGACCTCGTGCTGGCTGCCCGGCGTGCTGAAGGTGGACGCGTTCCCGGCGCCCGGCCTCACCCAGTTCGAGTGGTATGTGCCGATCGACGCCGACACCCACATCTATTTCCAGACCATCGGCCACGAGGCCAAGACCGACGAAGCCCGGGTCAAATTCGCCAATGACTTCGAGACCATCTGGAAGCCCCACGGCCTCGACGGCTTCAACGCCGACGACATCTGGGCCCGCGAAGTGACCCAGCCCTTCTATCAGGACGACTATGGCTGGCTGGACGAGATGCTCTGCGAGCCGGACGTGACGATCCTGGAATGGCGGCGGCTGGCCAGCCGCTGCAACCGCGGCATCCAGACCCCGGAGCACCTGCGATGAGCGCTGAGATGACGCTGGACGGAACCGGCGTCGCCAGCCGGTTCATCGAGGCGGGCGGCGTCCGCACCCACTATCTGGAGGCCGGCGAAGGCCCGCCCATGGTCCTGGTCCACGGGGGCGGCGCCGGCGCCGACGCCTATGGCAACTGGATCGAGTGTCTGCCGATCTTCGCCCGCACCCACAGGGTGATCGCCCCGGACATGATCGGCTTTGGCCATACCGACAAGCCCTCGCCCGAGACCTATCTCTATGACCAGCCGGGTCGCAACGCGCATCTGGCCGCCTTCCTCAAGGCCATGGACCTGGGCCCCGTGGCCCTGGTGGGCAATTCCATGGGCGGCGCCTCGTCGATCGGCGTGGCGCTCGATCACCCGGACCTGGTCGAGCGTCTGGTGCTGATGGGCAGCGCCGGCCTGCCGATCCCCGAAAAGCCGTCCCCCGACCTGATGAAGAACCTGCAGTACGACTTCACGGTCGAGGGCATGCGCCGGGTGGTCTCCGGCCTCACCGGCCCGGACTATGTCCCGCCCGAGGAGATGATCCAGTACCGCTATGAGATCGTCGACGGCCCTGAGGCCCGCGCGGCCCTGGCGGCGATCAACGCCCAGACCAGGACCGGCACGCTCAACTATCCCGAGGAGCGGCTGGCCACGATCAAGCACCCGATCCTGGTGGTGAACGGCAAGGACGACGGGGTCTCCATCCTGCCCCGGGCCTATCGCTTCCTGGAGCTGTTCGAGAATTCGTGGGGCTATATCGTCCCCCATTGCGGCCACTGGGCGATGATCGAGCAGCGCGATGACTTCTGCCGCGCGGTGCTGAACTTCGTCCAACCCCGGAGCCTCTAGGCATGGCTGCGCCCGCCGGCGTGCACGCCATGATCCACCACCTGATCGCCACGCCGTCCGACCGGGGGCTGATCAGGACCGATCCCGCCCAGCTGTTCGACCGCTTCGGCGTGCCAGACGCGGCGCGGGAGGTGCTGAACCAGGGCGGGCGTGACGATCTGCACGGCCTGGGAATCCACCCGAACCTGATCATCAAGTGGCTGATCTGGTCGGGCCGGGCGACCATTACGCCGTTCGCCATCAGCTATTATTTCGACCGGAGGTAGCCCATGGGCCAGATCGTCGGAGCCTTCGCCACCTCCCATGTGCTGGGCGCGCCGGACGGCGTGGAGGATCAGGCCGAGCGGGTCTTCCAGGGCATGCGCGAGATCGGCCGCCGGCTGCACGCGACGCGGCCCGACGTCCTGGTGGTGATCACCGCCGACCATCTGAACAACTTCCACGCCGACCAGCCCGCCCCCTTCGCCGTCGCCCTGGACGACGTGCTCACCCCCTATGGCGACATGGGCCTGCCCACCGACCCTGTCCCCGGCGCGGGCGCCTTCGCGCAGGGCCTGGCCGACTTCCTCCATGACCAGGGCCAGGCCGTGCAGACCCTGTCGGGCGTGCGGCCCGACCACGGCGTGATGATCCCCCATGGGGTCGTGGACCCGAACCGGACCCTGCCCACGGCGCTGCTCTATGTGAACGCCGCCATCGCCCCGGCGCCGGAGCCCGAGGCCTGCTGGACCATGGGCGGCCTGTTGAAGGCCTATGTGGAGACCGTGCGTCCGGCCGGCGAGCGGGTCGCCCTGCTGGCCGGCGGCGGCCTCTCCCACTGGCTGGGCGTGCCGGAGGAAGGTCAGGTCAATGCAGAATGGGACCTCGCCTTCATGGACGCCATGATCGAGGGCCGCGGCGCCGAGCTCGCCCGCATGACCAACGCCGAAATCCTGGCCGCCGCCGGCAATGGCGGTCTGGAAGATCGGAAGAGCACACGTCTGAACTCCAGTCACGTCGTAATCTCGTATGCCGTCTTCTGCTTGAAAAAAAAAAAAAACAACCACACCTGCACCATAAGTGTCACACCACTCCACCACCATCGCCCCACCACTGCAGGCGCCC
>CALEOQ010000134.1 GCA_937910255.1 uncultured Caulobacteraceae bacterium
CACCAGCACCCGCTCCCCCACCGCCACCTCGCTCAGGGGCTGGATCCGCTCCACCCCGTCGGCCCCCAGCACCGAGGCGGCCGGGGCCTGCAGGGCCAGCAGGTCGGCGGCGGCGCTTCGGGCCCGGGCGCGCAGGCGGTGGTCCAGCCAGCGGCCGATCAGCAGCAGGAAGAGCAGGGAGACCGCGGCGTCGAAATAGGCGTCGCGCCCGTGCAGGAGGGTTTCGACGAAGCTGATGAAGAGCGTCAGGATGACGCCAATGGAGATCGGCACGTCCATATTGGCCCGCCCGGCCTTCAGGGACCGCCAGGCGGACTCGAAGAAGGGCAGGCCGGCATAGATGGCGCAGGGGGTGGCGACGATGGCCGAGAGCCACAGCATCATGGTGCGGGTCGCCGGCCCCAGCTCCTGACCAAACAGGCCCGCCCAGACCGGCACCGAGAACATCATGGCGTTGCCGGCCCCGAAGCCGGCCACCGCCATGGCCAGGATCAGCCGGCGGCTCTCCTTGTCGTGGGCTTCCACCGCCTGGGCCGGATCATAAGGGGTGGCGGGATAGCCCAGACCCTCCAGCGTGGCGATCACCCGGCCGGCATCGCCCTGGCTGCCGGAGAAACGGACGCTCAGCCGGCCTTCGGTCAGGTTGAGGCGGGCGGCGGCCACGTCGGGCAGTTCGCCGAGGGTCTTCTCGATCTTCGACATGCAGGCCGCGCAGCGCGCACCCTTGACCAGCAGGTCGAGGCGGGCGGCGCCGCCGTCGGTCCGCTTCAGGAAGGCCGACAGATCCGGGTCGACGGCCGGGTTCAAGGTCAGCGCCATGTGAGCCTCCGTTCGGCGTGGAAGTCGCGCGCCTGAGACCCCTTGGCCTGGACCGTCAGATCCCAGGCGCCGACGACGCCCGACAGGGTCGCCCGATAGCGGCCGGGCGTGTCTTCGGTGAGGATCAGGTTCTGCGCCCCGGCCTCGGTGGCCGGACGTTGCAGCCGCCCCCGGACCGACAGGCCTTCGACGGGCCGCCCCTGCGCGTCGGCGACATCGACCACCACCGCGCCGGCCTCGGCCCGGGCCGCGGCGCGCCAGCCCAGTTCGGCCTGCCTGGCCTGCTGGGCCAGCTGCCGGTTGAAGGCCAGGCCGTCCTCGTAGGGGGTGATGGAGACTTCGCCGGGATAGGTGCGCAGGGCCGCGGTGATGAAGACCGCATTGACCGCGATGATCACACCGAAGAAGGCGCACATGGCGGCCAGCACATGCCAGCCTCGGATGCGAAAGGCGTCAGGGGAGGGGATGTCGCTCATCGGGTGTTCGCCGCTCCGGAGAGGAAGGTCGTCTCGACGCTCTGGTCCGCATCACCGGCCCGCACCACGAAGGCGGCCGGCATGTTGACGTGGGGCAGGGCGTTTGGCGGCGCCGTGACCAGGACCCGCACGGCGCGGATCTGGTTGGGCTCCACAGTGACGGTGAGGGCGCCTGGGGTGGCGTCGACGCCGGGGGTCTTCAGGCTGGCGCCGGCCACGCCTTCGAAGGCGATGCGGGCGCTCATGGGCTGGAAGGTGCGGTTGGCGATCTTGAGCGTGTAGCCGTTGCGGATGTCGCCATCCTGCATCCGCACGAAGGTCGGGTTGCGGTCGCGCAGCACATGGACGTCCATGGGGCTGCGGCCCATCAGGCCCCAGATCATCAGGCCCGAAACGAGGACAAGGGCCGCGGCGTAATAGAGGGTGCGCGGCCGGATCAGGCGATAGACGGCCTTCTCCCCCTTGGCGCGGGCGGCGACCGCGGCGTCGGTGTCATAGGCGATCAGGCCCTTGGGCCGCTCCACCCTGAGCATGATCTCGTCGCAGGCGTCGATGCACAGGCCGCAATTTATGCATTCCAGCTGGGGCCCGTGGCGGATGTCGATGCCCATGGGGCAGGCGACCACGCAGGCGTTGCAGTCGATGCAGTCGCCGCGGCCGTCCCAGCTCGCGCCCTTCTTGTGCGGCCCGCGGGGTTCGCCCCGATCGAAGCGATAGGTGACCTGCAGGGAGTGCTCGTCGAGCATGGCCCCCTGGATGCGGGGCCAGGGGCACATATAGGTGCAGACCTGTTCGCGCATGGAGCCGGCCAGCACATAGGTCATGAAGGTCATGATCGCGCAGGAGACATAGGCGGTCA
>CALEOQ010000135.1 GCA_937910255.1 uncultured Caulobacteraceae bacterium
AGAAGCGCTTCTTGAGCACCACCGACCCGCCGTTCAGCAGGGCCGCCCCCAGGGCGCAGAGACCGCCCGTGGCGTGATAGAGCGGCAGGGCGACATAGACCCGATCCTTCGCCTCGGCCCCCGTCGAGCCGGCGAAGCCCCGCATATAGAGCTGGGCGCGAACGTGGGTGATGCGGGCGGCCTTGGGCAGGCCCGTGGTGCCGCTGGTGTAGATGTAGAGACAGGTGTCGCGGCCCACCATGCCCTCGCGGACGCTGCGGTCCGGCGGCAACTGGCTGCAGCTCTTCAGGGCCTGGATCAGGTCACGCTGTTCGCCGCGGGCCTCACCGAGGATCCATTGCTGGACGTGGGTCTCTAGGCCGTCCTTGACGTCCTCAAAGGCTCCCGAGGTCTCGGGGTCCACGATGCAGTGGCTGGCCCCGGAAATGTTCAGGCAGTGGGCCAGCGCAGCGCCGGTCAGCTGATTATTGATCAGCGCGGTAATCACGCCGACCTTGGACAGGCCGTACCAGACGCAGAAATACTCCAGCCGGTTGGGCATGAAGAGGGCGACGGTCTGGCCGCGGCGCAGGTTGAGCCCCTTGGCCCAGTGGGCGTAGCGGTTGGCGATGCCGTCCAGCTCGGCATAGGTGACGGTGCGCCCTTCGAAGGTCATGGCCGGGCGATCGCGCCACTTGTCCATCGCCTCCTGCAGGTCGTCACAGATCAGGTTCGGGGAGTCCGGAGCGATGGACTTCACCCGCCCAAGGGTTCGCCGGAGCTTGCGCAAAAACCGCCACTCGCGTCCCAGCCGGTCTTTCAAGCGCATAAACACCCTCCCACTACGCATACCTTGGCGTTGCGTTCCCCGGCGGGTCAAGCCGAAGCGGCCATGGGACCCCCGAGGCGGCGGCTGGCCGTCCGCCGCCGCCGCCTTTGGCGCCGGCGCCGAAATTCCGTCCAACCAGGCTCTTTAAGTTCGCCAGATGCGCCAGGGGCGAACCTGCGGTCCGATGACGCAGGCCTGCGTCCGTAAGGATTGACTAAGAGCCGCGGGCGCAGGATCGCGTGACCGCAGAATGTGGAGTGAGCAATGCTCAAGGGGCTGTTTTCGCAAGGCATGGCCGAATGGGGCACCGCCTGCCTCGTGTTCATTTCAGGCGCCATGGCCGGCCGGCTCATGGCCACCGGGATGAACGAGATCCAGGCCGCCGGCGCCCTGATCGCCATCTTCGGCTCGGTGACGGCCGCAGTGGCCGTGCGCATCTGGCCGGCGCCCGAGCAGGTGAAGGTCCGCTCCGACCAGGACCGCCGGGACAGCTAGATCGGCTCCAAGCTTCACATGACTTGGTCGAACAGAGATATGTGATCTATATCGATGACCCACTCCAGTACGCCGCCGGAGGAACTTGGAGAGTCGTCGATGCGTCGCCTGAGCGGCCTTGGCCTGCTGCTTCCCACCGCCCTGCTGGCCGTGGCGGCCATGGCGGTCTTTGTCCTCAGTCTGGTCTTCTGGAGCCGCGGCGTCGATGAGAGCACCCGGCTGCGCGAGCAGGAACTGGTGCGCCAGGGTCTGGCCTCGGCCATAGCCGAGGTGGAGGCCTCCATCGTCCCGGAGACGACCTGGGACGAGGCGGTGCTGAACCTGGACCACCGCGGCGATCTGGCCTGGGCCGACGCCAACCTCAATGACTTTTACGCCCTGGGGTTCGATTTCAGCCGCCTTCTGGTCGTCGATGGGACGGACCAACCCTTCTATCATCGCCAGGGTCTTGATCAGGTCGAGCCGGAAGAGGCGCCGGTCGAGGTCTTTTCCGCCCTGATGTCACAGGTTCGCGCCGCCGAGACCAGGAGGGGTCCCTGGCGGCCGGCGCCTGGCGGCCATCCCGACCCGATCCAGGCCAGCGGCTTCGTCGCCATCGATGGTCGCATACGTCTGGCCACCGCCAGCCTTGTTCAGCCCGACCAGGGCGGCGTCCGGCCGCGGGGCGAACAGGCGCCCATCCTTTTGACCCTGCTGCCGATCGAGCAGGTCTCGATCGAGGTGCTGCAGGACCGCTACCTGCTGGGTGATCTCCGCACCGGCCTGGGCGCGGTCTCGGCCGGTCCAGACGACGCCCAGCTCAGCATCGATGTCCTGGACGCCGACGCGCCGCTTGTCCTGGCCTGGACGCCCCAGAAGCCGGGGACGGCCCTGCTGCGGCGATCCCTCCTGCCGGTGCTCGCCGTCCTGCTGGCCTTTGGGGCCGTGGCCGCGGTGATGGTCACCCGCGCACGCCGGTCCTGGCGCCAGCAGATGGCGGCCCAGCGCACCCAGGCCGAATTCCTGGCCAATATGAGCCACGAGATCCGAACGCCCCTGAACGGGGTCGTCGCCGTGGCCTCGGCCCTGGAGCGCACCACCCTGACCCCGGTTCAACGTGAGATGGTGCAGATCATTCGCACGTCGGGACTCAGCCTTGAGCGGCTGTTGTCGGACCTGCTGGATGTCTCGCGCATGGAGGCGGGGACGGTGGCGGTCACCGCCGAGCCCTTCCACCTGGCCGAGGCCGTCCGCATGCTTGAGACCCTCCTGGGGCCGCGGGCGACGGAGAAGGGCCTGGTCCTGGCCGTGGAGATCGACCCCCGGGCTGAAGCCCTGGTGGTGGGCGATCCCCTGCGGCTGAAGCAGGTGCTGGCCAACCTCGTGGTCAATGCGCTGAAATTCAAGATCGGAAGAGCGCCGTGTAGGGAAAGAGTGTAGATCTCGGTGGTCGCCGTATCATTAAAAAAAAAAAATATCTACAGATCGTCACGGCGACGTGTACTCCACACATTGCGACCGCAGTGCCTTGCTTCCTC
>CALEOQ010000136.1 GCA_937910255.1 uncultured Caulobacteraceae bacterium
GTGTGATATGGTGTGGTGTGCGTGTGGCGGTGAGCACGTGCTGTAGTTTTGTTTTTTTGTCAAGCAGAAGACGGCATGCGTGATTACGACGTGACTGGAGTCCAGACGTGTGCGCGTCCGATCTTCTGCTCCCGGCTCGGCCCCTACCCCCGCGACGGCCTGGAACGCCGGGCCTGGGGCAAGCGGCCGGCCTTCTTCGAATACTGGGCCCATGAGGCCTCGCTCCTGCCTCTGGCGACCCAGCCGCTGCTGCGCTGGCGGATGGACGACGCCCGTGAGGGGGTGGGCGTGTGGAAGGGCGTGGCCCGGTTCCTGCGCGAGCATCCCGCCCTGATGGAGCGCGCCCTGGCGGCGGTCGCCGAGCGCGGCCCCCTGTCGGCCTCGGAGCTGGAGCTGGGGGTCAAGGGGGCCGGCGGCTGGTGGGGCTGGAGCGAGGCCAAGCGGGCGGCCGAATGCCTGTTCTGGACCGGGCGTCTGACCACCGCCACGCGACGGGCGACGTTCGAGCGGGTCTATGGCCTGCCGCACAAGGTCCTGCCGGCCGATATCCATGGCGCGTCGACGCCGTCTCGGGAAGAGGCCCAGCGGGACCTGCTGCGCATCGCCGCCAAAGCCCAGGGCGTCGCCACCGAACGGGACCTGCGGGACTATTTTCGCATGGCGCCGGCTGAGACCCGGGCGCGCATCGGCGAGCTGGTGGAGGCGGGCGACCTGGTTCCTGTCACCGTCCGCGGCTGGGGCCAGGGCGCCTATCTCGATCCAGCCGCCCGTCGGCCGTGGCGGATCGCCGGGGCGGCCCTCCTGTCGCCCTTCGACAATCTGATCTGGTTCCGTGAACGGACGGAGCGGCTGTTCGGGGTGCGGGTGCGGCTGGAGATCTACACCCCGGCCGAAAGGCGCACCCACGGCTATTACGTCCTGCCGTTCCTCGAGGACGAGGCGATCACCGCCCGGGTGGACCTGAAGGCCGACCGCAAGGCCGGCGTCCTGCGGGTCATGGCGACTCACGCCGAGCCGGGCGCGACGCCCGACACGCCTGAGCGCCTGGCCGACGAGCTGCGCCTGATGGCCGGCTGGCTGGGACTGGCCGAGGTAAAGGCCGAGGCCCGCGGCGACTTTGCGCCGGCCCTGCAGTCCGCCCTCAGGTGTTGAGCGACTTCGGGCGCATGACCAGCCAGGGGGTGGGCCCAAGCCGCCACTCCCAGACCGCCAGCAACTGATCGAGATGGTTCGAGGCCATCAGCCAGTCCGGCAGGGGCAGGGTCCGACCGCCCATCGCCAGCTGGGTGACACGGTGGGTCGGGGCGAAGCGCTCGGTCAGGCGCGCCGCCACGCCAGGGCGATAGACCTCATGCGCCTCGACGATGATGTGGGTATGGGCCAGGGCCGGCGCGAGATCGGGGCGCAGCAGCTCCTCCTCGGCGCCCTCCACGTCCATCAGGACCAGGCGCCGCGGCCCTGCGAGGGCCTCGAAATCCTCAGGTTTCACGGTCTCGTCGATGGTCACCCGGTCGCCGACGCCATTCAGCGCCGCCATCTGGGCGCAGGCCGCGCGGGCCTTGGCCGAGGTGTCAAAGGCGTGCACCTGGGCGCCGGGGATCAGCAGCGCCATGCCGACCGCGTAATAGCCTTCGGCCGACCCCACATCGATGACGTGGTCGAGCCCCTCGGCGGCCAGGGCCGTCAGATAGGGATGGAGCTCGGCCTCATAGGTCCCGAGCAACCGCGGGGCCAGGGCGCCTTCGGTGGCGCCCTCCACATAGGCCATGCCGGCGAAGGGGCCTTGCAGCACCCTTCGCCCGTGGCGGGCCACAAAGGCGTCGACGATCAGCGAGGCGCGCCACAGGGCCAGGACGCGCAAGGCCAGGGTCAGTTCGCGGGGCTGGGCGAGCGGCGGATCCTGGTCAAGCCGCTCGCGCAACCAGCGCACGACATTGTCGGCATAGCTCAAGGGCGCCCCATTCCTGTTGAGCCCCACCCGACAACAGGTTCGCCTATTCCGCCCGTTGCGTCACGTCCAACCTAACCGACCCCCTCCGTGACGGCGTGCAGTCGGGCATAGGCGCCGCCCTTGGCCACCAGTTCGGCGTGCCGCCCTTCCTCCACCACCCGGCCGCCTTCGAAGACCAGGATGCGGTCGGCGCCGCGGATGGTGGACAGCCGGTGGGCGATGACGATGGTCGTTCGCCCGGCCATCAGATCCTCCATGGCCGACTGAACATCCCGCTCGGTCTCCACGTCCAGGGACGAGGTGGCCTCATCGAGGACCAGGATCGGCGCATTGGCCAGGAAGGCCCGCGCCAGGGCCACCCGTTGCCGTTCGCCGCCTGACAGCTTCACCCCGCGCTCGCCCACCAGGGTTTCGTAGCCCTTGGGCAGGCGCATGATGAAGTCGTGCGCCCGGGCGCGACGGGCGGCCAGGGCCACCTCTTCGGGACGGGCGTCGGGCCGGGCGTAGGCGATGTTCTCCGCGATGGTGCGGTGGAACAGGGCCGGGTCCTGCGGCACCAGGGCGATGGACCGCCGCAGGGAGGCCTGGCTCACCTTGGCGATGTCCTGGCCGTCGATCAGGATGCGTCCCGACTGCAGGTCGTAGAGCCGCTGGAGCAGCTTGACGAAGGTGGACTTGCCCGCCCCGGTCGCGCCCACCAGGGCGACCTTTTCGCCAGGCGCCACGATCAGGGTGAAGGTCTAGATCGGAAGAGCGTCGTGTAGGGAAAGAGTGTAGATCTCGGTGGTCGCCGTAGCATTAAAAAAAAAAGAAGAACAAAGTGTGCAATGGGACGCGCACCAAGAACGCACGACGGATACACCAGAAGC
>CALEOQ010000137.1 GCA_937910255.1 uncultured Caulobacteraceae bacterium
GGAAGACGGCATACGAGATTGCGACGTGACTGGAGTTCAGACGTGTGCTCTTCCGATCTACTGATGGCCTCGGGCGCCGTGGCCGCCATTCAGGACATGGGCGCGGCCGGCCTCACCTCGTCCTCGGTCGAGATGGCCGGCAAGGGTGGGGTCGGCATCGAGCTGGACCTGGACGCCGTGCCCCAGCGCGAAGAGGGCATGAGCGCCTATGAGATGATGCTGTCGGAGAGCCAGGAGCGGATGCTGGCCATCCTCAAGCCCGGCCGCGAGGCAGACGGCCAGCGCATCTTCGAGAAGTGGGGCCTGGACGCCGCCACCATCGGCCAGACCACCGACACCGGCCGCATCGTGCTGAAGCATCAGGGGCTGGTTGTCTGCGACCTGCCGCTCGCGCCCCTGTCGGACGACGCTCCCCTCTATGACCGTCCCTGGGTCGCGCCGGCCCCGCAGCCGACTCTGGTCGCCACCGACGTGCCACCCCCCGCCGACTACGCCGCCGCCGTCCGCCAGCTGATGGGCAGCCCTGACATGGCCTCCAAGCGCTGGATCTGGGAGCAGTACGACCGCCACGTCATGGCCGACACCATGGAGGACTCCGCCACCGGCGCCGACGCCGGCATCGTGCGGGTCCATGGGACCAAGAAGGCGCTCGCCGTCACCTCCGACTGCACCCCGCGCTATGTGCAGAACGACCCCTATGAAGGCGGCAAGCAGGCCGTGGCCGAGGCCTGGCGCAACCTGACCGCCGTGGGCGCGACCCCCATCGCCATCACCGACAATCTCAATTTCGGCAATCCCGAACGCCCCGAGATCATGGGCCAGATCGTCCGGGCCATCGAGGGCATGGCGCTGGCCTGCCGGGAGCTCGACTTCCCGGTCGTGAGCGGCAATGTCTCGCTCTATAACGAGACCAATGGCCAGGCCATTCCGCCGACCCCCACCATCGGCGCTGTCGGCCTGATCGCCGACTATGACCGCCATGCCGACTTCTCGAGCCTGAAGCCGGGCGACGTCCTCGTCCTGCTGGGTGAGACCCGCGGCGAGCTGGGCGCCAGCATGTACCTGCGCGAAATCCTCGGCCGCGAGGACGGCGCCCCTCCGGCTGTGGATCTCGCCCGGGAACGCCGCACCGGCGACTTCGTGCGCGACATGATCGAAGGCGAGCAGATCGCCGTGGTTCATGACCTCTCCGACGGCGGGCTGATCGCCGCGGCCGCCGAGATGGCCCTGGCCTCCGGCGTCGGGATCACCTTGGAGTTGCAGGGGGTTCTTCCCCCGCAGGCCGAGCTGTTTGGCGAAGATCAGGCGCGCTATCTGGTGGCCGCCGCGGACGCCGATCCGCTGCTGGCGGTGGCCAAGGCCGCGGGGATTCCCGCCCGCCGCGTCGGTGTGGCCGGCGGCGCCGACCTCGCCGTCGCCGACCTGTTCGAATTGCCCCTGGAACAGCTTAAGGATGCATACGAAGGGTGGATGCCGGCGTACATGGGTTAGAGCGGAGCCACTGGACGGCCGCCGCGTTTAAGGTCGCCATGAAAACCTCCCTCCCCCATCTCGTCGCGCCCGCCCTTCTCCTCACCCTCTCGGCCTGCGCCGGCGCCCCCACCCAGGGGCAGTTCCTGACCAGCTATGAGGACCTGACCCCGCGGACCGACATGGTCCGGGCCGGCGCCCTGGACCGCGCCGACAAAGACGCCCTGGCGGCCGTGCAGGCCGTCCGCATCGAGCCGACCGTCTTCGCCCCCAGCACCAACGCCAAGGCCTGGATGACGCCCGAAGAGCAGACGATGATGCTGCGCGAGGTCGACGCCCAGCTCTGTTTCGAGCTTTCCGAGCGCTTCGAGATCGCTGGCCCCGACGCCGCGCCCACGACCCCCCGGGTGCGCGCCGCGGTCACCGAGGTGATCCCCACAAACCCCGCTGGCTCAGCGGCTTCCGCGGCGGCGGGCTTCTTCATTCCGGGGCCGGTCGGTGTTCGCGTGCCCGGCGGTCTGGGCGGCCTGGGGGCGGAAGCCGAGCTTCTGGACGTCGCCAATCAGCAGATCGCCGCCATCGTCTGGCGCCGGACGGCGACCGCCATCGGCACCGACAATCCCTCCCTCAGCCGGATCGGCGACGCCCTGCAGTTCGTCGAGCCCTTCGCCGATGCGGCCGCCGCCACTATGACGCCGGAAGACCATGATCCCCGGGAGATCACCGCCGAGACCGATCCCTGTCGGGAGTATGGCTCGCGCTTCCGGGTAGAAGGCGTCGGGGCCCGGTTCGTCACCGGCCTCTATGTGCCGCAGATGAGCGCCGCCCGCGCCGCCGAGGCCGAGGCCCCGGAAACGGCGCCGACCGAGCCGCCGCAGCCGTGAACGCCGACGGCGTGCGAATGAAACCGGAAAAGACAATTCCGCCCGCCGCGCTGCTGCTTGGCGCAGCGGGCGTCATCCCATTCGCCGGCCTCGCCCTGGTGATCGCCCTGGGCGGTGTGGGCCTGCTGGCGCCTGAACAGGCTGAGCGGGTTCTGCGGCTGTATGCTGCGCTTATTCTGTCCTTCATGGGCGGCGCGCAGTGGGGTCTGGCCACGGCCCGTGACCGCGGCGCCTCCGTCCGACCCCTGGCGGTCAGCGTCCTGCCGGCCCTGTTCGCCTGGGCGACCTTCCTGATCCCCAGCGGCCCCGGTCTGCTGGCCCTCTCGGCGGCCTTCCTGGCGCTGATGCTCTACGATCTCTGGACCGTCAGGCGCGGCGAGGCGCCGGTCTGGTACGGACGCCTGCGCATTGGCCTGACCCTTGCGGTGGTCGCCGCCCTGCAGGTCGCGCTGGCGGCCGGCCGCGGCCTGGGCTGATCTGGTCCTTGCAGCGGGCGCGGGATAAACAGCGGACTCGCCACAGCGTCAGGGAGTCACAAGCATGGCCGGTCTGAAAGACAAGCGCGGCTTCATCGACAAGGACCGCCTCGACCTGTCGGAGCGCAAGGCCGTCGAATACTGGATGAAGCGCTGGGGCGTCACCCGCGACCAGATCACCGCCGCCCACCGCAAGGTCGGGCGTATGACCAAGGATATCGCCGCCGAACTCGGAAAGAGGCGTTAGGCCGCGCGGGCAATTCATGCCGGCACGGCGCGGATGACGCCTGCCCCGGGCTCGCCGACAAGCTTGGCCTTAAGGCGCAGATATGGCTAAGCTTTTTGACAGATTCTGGCCGTCACACAGATGACACGGTTCGGCCATCCTGTGCTTTTGGCGCCGCACATCCGTCCAAAAGGGGGTGGTTTTTCGCTGGTTTTCGCCAGCTTGAGCCAGAATGAGCCCAGACGGGGATGGGCACGACCGAACCTTCCATGATCGAAAATTCGGCAACCGAACCTTTCCATGGGACGAGCCGATGCCGACCAAGATCAATCTCTTAGCCACCACCCTGCTTTCCAGCGCCGCGGCCCTTGCCGCCCTGGCCGCGCCGCAGGCCGCCGTCGCCCAGGATGAGGCCGTCGCGGTCGAGGAGCTGGTGGTCACCGGCTCGCGCATCCGGCTGCAGGACTTCACCGCGCCTAATCCGGTGAGCACCCTGACCGACGAGGCCATCGAGCGCTCGGGCGTGACC
>CALEOQ010000138.1 GCA_937910255.1 uncultured Caulobacteraceae bacterium
GAAGACAATCATGTAGAAACTGAGATGCGTGCTGAAGGATGTTTTTTTTTTCAAGCAGAAGACGGCATACGAGATTACGACGTGACTGGAGTTCAGACGTGTGCTCTTCCGATCTAACCTGCTTGCGTTCGAAACTGCCCAGGGAGGCGATCGCCTCGCCGCGGCGGACGAATTCCGGGCGCTTGGACGTCAGGTTGACGATGCCGCCGATGGAGCCCTGGCCGTAGAGCACCGAGGAGGGCCCGCGCATGACCTCCACCTGGGACAGCGCATAGGGATCGACCTTGGCCGTATCGTAATAGGCGTAGGTGCTGCGCATGCCGTCCAGGTACTGGGCCGGCGTCGTGCCGCGGACGAAGAAGGAGTCCACCCGCCCGTCATTGCCATAGGCGTCGGAGCGAACGCCGGCGCTGTAGTTCAGCACCTCCTGCAGCGAGACCGCGCCACGGGCCTGATAGACATCGGCGGTGATCACTGAGATGGCCTGGGGGGTCTGGAGCAGGGGCGTATCGGTCTTGGTGGCGACACTCACCTCCCCGTCCTGGCCCGTGACAATCAGCTCGGAAACGCGGGTGGGCGCCTCGTCATCAGCGACGGCCGGCGCAGCCAGAGCCATGAGGCTCGCCGCCCGCATCAGGCTGCGGCGCAGCGTGGTGTCGTGCATATGGATAAACCCCCAGATTCAGCTTTTGCGACGCATTGTCAGATGCGTGGGGGCTTATAGGCGCGGCTCGGTCAAGCCACAAGATAACTGCGAATGATTCTCGTTATTATATTGGCGACGCCTCAGGCGCAGAGGGGACGGCCGCCCATGTCCAGGTGGAAGTGGTCGGCGTGGGCCTCGTTATAGTCCGGCGACAGGGTGGTGATGAACACCTTGCAAGCGCCGTCGCGCACCTCCCGCAGGAAGCGGCCCTTGGCGCCAACGTCGCCCCAGTGGTCCTCAACCCGCACCACCTCGCCATTGGCCAGTCGGAAGCTGGCCACATCGAGGGCGTTGGCGCTGGCGTGCTCGCTGGGGGGACCGGCCGCCTGGCCATAGATCCGTCGGCAGGAGAAGGCGCCATAGTGCTCCACGGCCACCACCGCGTGACCGAAGGCTTCGAAGGCGGCGGGCTGGACCACCTGCCGCTCCCAGATGGCTACGGCCAGGGCCTCCTTGCAGGTCATCACCGCATCGGCCGGCGTCAGGGGCGCCATGCCGCCGGTGATCAGGATCGCGTCCTTGACCGAACAGAAGCCCTCCTCAGCCTCCGGGGCGATCACATAGGTCAGGCCGCCCTTGGCCAGCACGCCCCGGCAGGCGGCCACGTCCTGGCCGGTGCGGGCGGCCTTGGCCCGGGTGGCGGCCCCCACTGGATCGATCACGCTGAGGGGTTTCCAGGGCAGATGCTGGTCTGGAATGGCCCGCTCGGCCACCAGGGCCATGACCGCCACCAGGATCCAGATCAGCCCCAGGCCGACCAGGCGGGCGATCAGGGTCTGGCGGCGCGCATGGTCTTCGACCTGCGGGTGACGGGGAGCGCGATAGCCGGCCATGAACTCTACGGAGAAACTCGCGGGGAGACCTGGACCTTAGCCGGCCGCCGTCCATCGGGCGAGCCATGGTTAACGCAGGGCTATGCGCCGCCTAGCGACAGAGGCCGAACCGCCCATGGTCCAGATGCAGGTGATCGGCGTGGGCGGCGTTGTAGTCAGGGCTGAGGACAGCGCGGAAATAGTCGCAGGCGCCGGTGCGCACCGCCCGCATCAGGGTCCCGCCGTCGTCCTCATCCTTGAAATCGCCGATCACGCTGAGCCGCTGGCCGTCCTCCAGCACGAGGGCCGATACGTCGAGGGCGTTGGCGGTGGCATGTTCGCTGCGCCGGCCTTCGCTGCGGCCATAGACGTTGCGGCAGGCGAAGACGCCATAATGCTCCACCCGCGCCACATCGGTCTCCATCACCCGACGCGCGGCGGGGCCCAGCACGTGCCGGTCCCAGAAGGCATAGGACAGGGCCAGCGGACAGGTCATCACCGGGGCGGCGGGCGCCAGGGGCGTAACGCCATCGCGCAGGCGCATTGTGTTGCTCAGCGGGCAATCCCCCGTCGGCTGGTCCGGCTCATCGGTGAACGCCACCCCGCCGGCCTCCAGCACCCGGCGGCACAGTTCGGGATCGCCGGCCGCCCGCTGGAACTTCACCGCGGTGGCCAGGCCGGGCGGATCATCCAGCCGCAGGGGCTTCCACGGCAGGTCCTGGGGCGGTGCGAAGGCGTCGATGGCCCAGGCGAGCGCGATCACCACCAGGGCTGCGTCCAGCAGGAACGCCCAGAAGCCCCCGAAGGCCAGGGCCTCGGCCGAGGCCGGCTTGAGCGAGGAAATCCAGGGCGGAAGCGTCACGGCCTGACCAACGGCCGGAAATGGCCCAGGTTCATCGCCGTGTCAGGAAATCGGCGCCCAAGGCGCCGCCATCGGGCTATGCTCATGGCCTTGAAGGGGGAAGACCATGGGGATTCTGAGCAAGGTCGCCTTGGGCGCTGGCGTAGCGGTCGTGGGGCTGATCGCCGTGGTGGCGGTGCGAACCGCCCTCTATGAGCCGCCGCGCCTGGTGGCCGCCGACCTCGAGCTCGCACAGGCTCCGGCCTTCGACCTGGCCGCCGCCGCCGGGCGCCTGGGCCGGGCCATCACCTTTCAGACCGTCAGCCACCAGGACGCCGCCGACAATCAGCTGGCGGAGTGGGACGCCCTGCACGCCTGGCTGCAGGCGACATACCCCCGCGCCCACGCCGCCATGCGCCGCGACGTCGTGGCCGGTCACACCCTGGTCTACACCTGGGACGGCTCCGAGCCCGACCTCGACCCCATCGTGCTGATGGCGCACCAGGACGTGGTGCCCGCCGACGCCGCCGAGGGCTGGTCCCATCCGCCCTTCGAGGGTGTGATCGCCGACGGCGCCGTCTGGGGGCGCGGGGCGGTGGACGACAAGGGCTCGCTGATCGGCCTGTTCGAGGCCGTCGAAGCCCTGGCCGAGGCCGGCTTCCAGCCCCGCCGGACGGTGATCCTGGTCAGCGGCCATGACGAGGAGGTGGGCGGCGGCGGCGCGACGGCCGCCAAGGACCTGCTGAAGGCCCGCGGCCTTTCGGCCCAGTTCGTCCTCGACGAGGGCCTGCTGGTGGTGGCCGACAATCCCCTGACCGGCGGCCCGGCGGCCCTGATCGGGGTGGCGGAAAAGGGCTATGCCACCTTGGTGGTGACCGCATCGTCCGAGGGCGGACATTCCTCCGCCCCACCGCCGCAGACCGGCGTCTCCACCCTGGCCCGGGCCGTCACCGAGATCACCGAAAACCCCTTCCCCATGCGCCTTCAGGGACCAGGCGCCGACATGCTGCACGTGCTGGGCGCGGAGTCCGGCCTGCCCATGCGCGCGGCGCTGGCCAACACCTGGGCCACCGAACCGCTGATCGTCGGCCAGATGGCCGCGACGCCGGCCGGCGCGGCCCTGCTGCACACCACCATTGCGCCCACCATGCTGCAGGGCAGCCCGAAAGAGAATGTCCTGCCCCGGGACGCCAGGGCCTGGATCAACTATCGCATCGCGCCCGGCGACA
>CALEOQ010000139.1 GCA_937910255.1 uncultured Caulobacteraceae bacterium
CCTGTCAGGCATGCTTATGTATGTGTCAGTGTGTGTGTCAACTGACTGTCATTACACTCAATCTCTACAGTGCAGTTCCGCTTCCGTTCTTGGGCCGTGCGTTTGTTTTTTTTTTTTCAAGCAGAAGACGGCATACGAGATTACGACGTGACTGGAGTTCAGACGTGTGCTCTTCCGATCTGGATCGAAGCGCTCTCAGTCCGTCATCAAGTCTGTCGTTCATCGCAACACCCCGATCATTCGTCATGAATCTATACGCAGGATCTGAAGGGCGCCCCTCAACTGAGGGCCCGCGCCGCCGTCCTGCGTATGCCCTATAGAGTTTGGGATCTGGGGGGCTGCGATGGTTCGTCGCGAAAGCGAAGCGGGCGAGGCTGGAGACGTGTTTCCAGCCGATCTCCCAGCTCTGACCAGCGTACGCTTCTTGTTGGCCTTGGGGGTGGTGCTCTTCCACTATCAGCTGCAGTGGCCTTGGGACGCCATGTCGTCGACCGGGTTCTTCGACCGGGCGCGGCTCGGGGTCGACGCCTTCTTCATCCTCTCCGGCTTTGTCCTGACCCACGCCTATCGCGATGCAATCGCCGGTAACCGATTGAGTTATGGCAGGTTCCTGGTCGCCCGCTTCGCCCGAATCTACCCGGCGCACCTTGCTGTGCTCGCCTTCGTGCTGGTCATGGTCACCACGGCGAGCCTGGTGGGCGCTCAGTTCGACCGCGATTTTTACAATCCCGCTGGGCTCGTCACGACGCTGCTCCTCGTCCACGCCTGGCTTCCCGAGGTAGTGAAAGCCGAATGGAACGGTCCGTCCTGGTCGCTGTCGGCCGAGTGGTTCGCATACCTGGCCTTCCCCGCCTTCGCCTGGGCCGGTTTGAAGCTTCGCCGCCGACCGATCCTGCTCCTGGCCTTAACAGCCCTGCTCTTCCTTGCCCTCGACCAAATCTATCAAGCCGTCTTCGGTCGCATCGTCGTGCATGCCGAGGCGAACATGGGGATCCTGCGCATCATCCCCGAATTCCTCTACGGCGTGGCCCTATACCGATTGGGCGAACGCCTGCTTCTTCGCCGGCAGGCCGCCGTCCTGTTCGCCTGGGCGGCGGCGATTCTTCTCGTTGCGCTGATGCACCTGAAGGCCGACGACCGATGGATCGTCGCCGCGGCGGGCCCGCTGGTGCTGGCTCTGGCTATGCTGTCGAAGGTACAGGCCGAGGGCCTCCTTAAGGCGCGCTGGCCCCGCCTCGGCGGCGAAGCGTCCTACGCGCTCTATCTCGTCCACATGCCCATCCTGATCGCCTGGAAGGGCGTCTGGTCGGCCGCCCAGGGGCGCGACAGCGGCTATGTACTCGGCTGGTGGGAGGTAGCCGCGCTCTTGGCGCTGTCGCTTCTGGCGGCCATCGCCCTTCACCTACTGTTCGAGGGTCCGGCCCGTGCTTGGATTCGTCGCCGGGCGGATCGCCTTTGGCCCGCCCCTGAGACTCGGGCCCAGATGCGACCAGGCTCCCAGCCGCCTGACATCTAGGTCAGGGTCCAAGGGCGAGCGATCTGATCGGCCTGGGCGGGCGCAAGGAGCCCGCGGCTGATCTGCTTAGGGCTTCGGCGCGCGTCCGCCGTGCTTGTCGAGCCAGGCCTGCAGTTCGGCGATCTCCTTGCGCTGCATGTCCGCCGATTTTTGCGCCATCTTCTTCGCCTCCGCGTCGTCGCCGTGCTTCAGCACCGCATCGGACATCGCGATCCCGCCCCTATGGTGCTCGATCATCTTCAGCGCCCAGGCGCGATCAGGATCGGCGTCGTTGGCGGACATCATCTTCTGATGCATGTCCTGCATGCCCTTCATGTAGTCTTGCTTGGCCATTTGGCCGTGCTGCATGCTGGCGCCGCCCTGCTGTTGGGCGCCGCTCTGCTGAGCGAGCGCCGGCGCGGCGAACATTGCGGCCGAAGCCGCAAGGATAGCGATGGCTTTCATCTGCGGTCCTTTCGCGATCAATGGAACGTCTGGAGGGCGGCCTGACAGGCCTGTTCGCACCGCCGGCACGACTCCGCACAGATGCGGCAGTGCTCATGCATGCTGGCGTGACGCTCGCATTCCTCGGCGCAGAGGCGGCACGCCTCCTCACATGCCCTCAGCACACTCTGGATGATCGGCTCGTTTGAGCCGGTGCGGCGCGATGCGATGTGGCCGGCGGTCGTGCAGATGTCGGCGCAGTCCAGGTTCAGGCGGATGCACTGGGTCAGCTGCGCGACCATCTCCTCGCCCAGGCAGGCGTCAGCGCACGACGTGCAGCTCTGAGCGCAGTCGAAGCATTCCTCGATGCAGCGGATCAGGCTGTCGTTTGTGTTTCCGCGCACCTGGGGGTGCGTACTGATCATTTCGTGAGCGTGCATAGCCGTCCTCCGTATGCAGGTGAATGGCCGCTCAACTCCTCCCCGAAGCGCCGGTTCCGGATCTGGAAATAAACCGGAAAAGTTTGATCTCGCGTGAGGGGGTGAGCGTCTGGCTGCGTATTCAGGGCTCTTGTGCGTTTCCTATAGTTCAGCAGGTCCAATGTCTTCTTGACCTTCCAACGACTGGAACGTGCAGGCTGGGGCCGCAAAGTGGTAGGCTGACTTCAGCCGCGCGGCGCCGTCTCAGCAGCGGCGTCGCGCCGGCGTAGGCCCGGCGGAATATTGAGGACCAGTCGAGGGCGCCGCCCGACAACTGCGTAGCGATTGATGAGGGGCGGCTGCGCCGCCAATGGGAGCTGCTCGCATGGCCGAAGACCCCGAAAAGCACGTCTCGACGGACGGCGGAGATGACGGAGCGCCCACCCATCATCATCACCATCATGGCCATGAGCGTCACGGCCATGAAGGGCCGGACTCGGGCGCAGCGACCGCGGCCGTAAAGGATCCAGTCTGCGGAATGGACGTCGATCCGGCTAAGACCCCGCACAAGTCGAACCACGAGGGTCACGAGTACTTCTTCTGTTCGGCCGGGTGCCGAGCGAAGTTCCAGAAGGAACCCTCGCGCTATACGCCAAGCGCGCCGCGGCCGATGCCGGCCGCCCCGGTCGGCACGATCTACACCTGCCCGATGCATCCTCAGATCCGCCAGGTTGGGCCGGGCTCCTGCCCGATCTGCGGAATGGCGCTGGAGCCGGAGGTGATGACCTCCGAAACGGGCCCCAGCCCAGAGCTGAAGGACATGACCCGACGCTTCTGGATCGGGCTGGTCCTCGCCCTGCCCGTGGTCGCCCTGGAGATGGGGGGGCATCTCACGGGCATGATGATGCGCCTTGAAGGGCAGACCTCCTCCTGGATCCAACTGGCGCTCGCCACGCCCGTCGTCCTCTGGTCGGGGTGGCCGTTCTTCGAGCGGGGCGCGCGCTCGCTCGCGACCCGCAGCCTCAACATGTTCACGCTGATCGCCATGGGCGTCGGCGTGGCGTGGCTCTACAGCGTTGTCGCGACCTTGGCGCCGCACATCTTCCCGCCGGCCTTCCGGCGCGAGGACGGTTCGGTCCCGATCTACTTCGAAGCCGCCGCCGTTATCACGGTCCTCGTCCTCCTGGGCCAGGTCCTGGAACTGCGCGCGAGGGAGCGCACCTCCGGCGCGATCAAGGCGCTGCTCGACCTGGCGCCGAAGACCGCCCGCAGGCTGCGCGACGATGGTTCGGACGAGGAGGTCACCCTCGACTTGATCGCCGTGGGCGACCGCCTGCGCGTCCGGCCCGGCGAAAAAGTGCCGGTGGACGGCGAGATCTTGGAGGGTCGGGTGTCCATCGACGAGTCGATGGTCACGGGCGAGTCCATGCCGGTGACTAAGGAACCCGGCGCGAAGGTGGTCGGCGGCGCGATCAACAAGACCGGCTCCTTTGTCATGCGCGCCGACAAGATCGGGGCGGATACCCTCCTCTCGCAGATCGTCCAGATGGTCGCACAGGCGCAGCGGAGCCGCGCCCCCATCCAACGGATGGCCGACCAGGTGTCCAGCTGGTTCGTCCCCAGCGTAATCGCGGTCGCCCTCGTGGCGTTCGCCGTCTGGGCGCTCGTCGGCCCGGATCCACGAGTTGCGTTCGCCCTCGTGGCCGCCGTCTCGGTCCTGATCATCGCCTGCCCCTGCGCGCTCGGCCTCGCCACGCCGATCTCAATCATGGTCGGCGTCGGGCGAGGGGCGCAGGCCGGCGTTCTGATCAAGAACGCCGAAGCGCTTGAGCGCTTCGAAAAGATCGACACCCTCGTGATCGATAAGACCGGTACGCTCACCGAGGGCCGGCCCGCGGTCACAGCCGTTCGACCTGCGCCGGGCCAGGATGAAGCCGAGGTCCTGCGGCTCGCCGCAAGTCTGGAGCGGGCGAGCGAGCATCCGCTCGCCGACGCCATCGTGCGCGCCGCCACGGAGCGCAACCTGTCGCTCTCGCAGCCTGCCGAGTTCGACTCGCCCGTCGGCAAGGGGGTGCTGGGTGTCGTCGATGGCCGCCGCCTGGTGATCGGCTCCGGGAAGTTCCTGAAGGAACAGGGTGTCGATACCGGGGCCTTGGAGGAGGCGGCAGACGCGCTCCGAACCGATGGCGCCACCGCGATCTTCATGGCGCTGGACGGCCGGGCGGCCGCGATTTTTGCGATCGCCGACCCGATCAAGAGCACATCGTTCGCCGCCGTTCAGGGATTGAAGGCGGAGGGCGTGCGCCTTGTAATGATGACCGGCGACAATCGCACGACCGCTCAGGCGGTCGCGCGCAAGCTTGGCATCGACGAGGTCGAGGCGGAGGTTCTGCCGCAGGACAAGGCGGCCGTCGTCGAGAAACTCATGCGCGAAGGCCGCAAGGTCGCCATGGCCGGCGACGGCGTGAATGACGCCCCCGCCCTGGCCGCCGCCGAAGTCGGCATCGCGATGGGGGCCGGCGCTGATGTGGCGATCGAGAGCGCCGGCGTGACGCTCTTGAGGGGCGATCTCGACGGGATCGTCAAAGCACGACACTTGTCCCGTGCGGTGATGCGCAACATCCGCCAAAACCTGTTCTTCGCCTTCGCTTACAACGTCGCAGGCATTCCCGTGGCGGCAGGGGTTCTCTACCCGCTAACGGGCTGGCTCCTCTCACCGGCCATCGCGGCCGCGGCCATGGCGTTGTCGAGCGTCAGCGTCATCACCAACGCCCTCCGCCTTCGCGCCGTTCGCCTTTAAGCCCGAGACGCTCCTGCATCCGAGGGACCCGGCTTTTCTCGCGCGTATCCCAAGAGGACCGATCGGCGACTCCGACCGTCGGGCGGCAGATTCCGCGCGCTCTTGACCTTCCCATCATGGGAAGGCCCATCTGCGTTGGGCATCGTCCTTGAGGAGCCGCCAATGCCCGCACAAATCCTTCAGCCGCTGGAGATTCCCATCCTTGGGATGACCTGCGCAAGCTGCGTCGGTCGCGTGGAGAAGGCGATCTCAGCCGTCCCAGGCGTCGTTCGCGCCTCGGTCAACCTCGCCGCCGAGCGCGCCCACGTGGAACTCACGCCCGACGGTCAGACCGAGGCCGTCGTAGAAGCGATCCGCAAGGCCGGCTACGAGCCGCTTGAACGAACCCTGGAGCTGAAGATCGAGGGCATGACCTGCGCTAGCTGCGTCGGGCGGGTGGAGCGGGCGCTTCGCGCCGCGCCGGGCGTGCTGCAAGCGCAGGTAAACCTGGCTACGGAGCGCGCCACGGTCACCTTGCTCGAGGGCGCTGATATCGCCGCCCTCGTTTCCGCCGTCGAGAAGGCCGGCTACCACGCCGCCCCGATCGTCGAAGCCGGCCCGGACCTCTCCGATCGCGAACGCGAGGCGCGCGCGGCTGAGATCCGGGGCTTGAAGCGCGCGGTGGGCCTCGCCGCCCTGGCGACGATCCCGCTGTTTCTGGTCGAGATGGGCCGCCACTTCGTGCCCGGCGCCCACCATCTCCTGGCGAGCACGATCGGCGAGCAGCCCTGGCGCTTGATCAGCTTCGCGCTGGCCGCCTTCGTGCTGTTCGGTCCGGGCTTGCGCTTCTATCGCAAGGGCGTGCCGAACCTCGTTCGGCGCACGCCGGACATGAATTCCCTGGTGGTGCTCGGCGCGACGGCCGCGTTCGCTTATTCCACCGTCGCTACGTTCATGCCCGGCCTGCTGCCGGCCGGAGCCAACCACATCTATTTCGAAGCCGCCGCCGTGATCGTCACCCTGATCCTGGTCGGACGCCTGTTCGAGGCCCAGGCGAAGGGCCGCACGAGCGAGGCGATCAAGCGCCTGATGACGCTGCAGGCGAAGACCGCGCGCGTGGAGCGGGCGGGCGCGATCCTCGAGGTTCCCGTCTCCGAGGTCCTGGTCGGCGACATCGTCGTGGTCCGGCCGGGCGAACGGCTGCCGGTGGATGGCGAGGTCCTGGACGGGGCCTCTTACGTCGATGAATCCATGATCACGGGCGAGCCGATCCCGGTCGAAAAAGGCCCGGGCGCCGCTGTCGTAGGCGGCACGGTGAACAAGACCGGGGCCTTCCGCTTCCGCGCCACCAAGGTGGGCGCAGCGACCCTGCTCGCCCAGATCGTGCGGATGGTGGAAGCCGCCCAGGGCGCCAAGCTGCCGATCCAGGCTCTCGTCGACAAGGTCACCAGCTGGTTCGTGCCGGCCGTCATCGCCGTCGCTGTCGTGACCTTCGCCGCCTGGCTGGTCTTCGGCCCCAGCCCCGCGCTGAGCTTCGCGCTGGTCAACGCCGTGGCGGTGCTGATCATCGCCTGCCCGTGCGCCATGGGCTTGGCGACCCCCACTTCGATCATGGTCGGCACCGGCCGCGCCGCGGAGCTGGGCGTCCTTTTCCGCCGTGGCGAGGCCCTGCAGAGCCTGCGCGACGTCCAGGCGGTCGCCTTCGACAAGACGGGGACACTGACGCTCGGCCGCCCGGTCCTGACGGATGTCCGCGTCACGGATCGGTTCGCGGAGTCCGATCTCCTGCGCCTGGTGGCGGCGGTCGAAAGCCGCTCGGAACATCCGATCGCCCAGGCGATCGTCGAGGCGGCCCAAGCCCGCGGCCTGCAGCTGCCCGAGACCTCCCGCTTCGAAGCCCTGCCGGGCTTCGGCGCTGAAGCGCTCGTCGACGGCCGGCGGATCCAGGTTGGCGCGGACCGCTTCATGGCGAAACTCGGCGTCTCGGTCGCCGCCTTCGCCGCCGACGCGGATCGCCTCTCGGGTGAGGCCAAGACGCCGATCTACGCGGCGGTCGACGGCGAACTCGCCGCCATCCTCGCCGTGGCCGATCCGATCAAGGACACCACGGCCGAGGCGCTGGCGATGCTGCACGCAGCGGGTCTGAAGGTAGTGATGATCACCGGGGACCATCGGCGGACGGCGCAGGCGGTTGGCGCGGCGCTCGGCTTGGACGAGGTGATCGCCGACGTGCTGCCCGACGGCAAGGTCGCCGCCGTGAAGGACCTTCAGCAACGCTATGGTCGCGTGGCCTTCGTCGGCGACGGGGTGAACGATGCCCCGGCCCTGGCGAGCGCCGACGTCGGGATCGCCATGGGGGCCGGAACGGACATCGCCATAGAGAGCGCCGACGTGGTGCTGATGCGCAGCGACCTGCGCGGCGTGGCCACGGCGATCGCGCTCAGCCGTGCGGTGCTGCGGAACATCCGCCAGAACCTGGTCTGGGCGTTCGGCTACAACGTGGTGCTGATCCCGGTCGCCGCCGGGCTGCTCTTTCCGGCCTTCGGCCTATTGCTTTCGCCCATGGTCGCCGCCGGCGCGATGGCGCTCTCCAGCGTCAGCGTGCTCGCCAACGCCCTGCGCCTTCGCGCCTTCAAGCCTGTGGCCGCCCGAGCAGCCCCATCCCAACCCGCCGTTCAAGGAGCCGCCGCATGAATATTGGTCAGGCGTCAAAGGCCACCGGCGTGACCGCCAAGATGATCCGCTATTACGACGAGATCGACTTGGTGCGGCCGGCGAGCCGGACGGACTCGAACTACCGCGAATACGACGATCGCCAGATCAACGAGCTGCGCTTCATCAAACGCGCCCGCAGCCTGGGCTTCTCAATGGAGGAGATCACTCAGCTTCTGTCGTTGTGGCGGGACCGGGGGCGCCCGAGCCGAGAGGTGAAGGCTATCGCCGACCGCCACGTGGCGGATCTCGACGCCCGCATCGGCGAGATGCAGGCGATGGCCGACACGCTGCGCCACCTTTCGCACTGCTGCGCCGGCGACGATCGGCCGGACTGCCCGATCCTCGCAGATCTGACGGAAGGCAAGGAGCCGTCGGACCCCGTCAAGCGGCGGCCGTCCTTCAATCGCTAGTCCTGAAAAATCCGCCGGGGTGGCAAATGAAGACGATGGCGGAACTTCCGGTCTGAAGATGAGTTGCGGACTCGCATTGCCGTTTTGCAATGGAACGACAGCGAACATTCCCATTGTAGCAATCTTCAGCTAGGCCCCGCCATGTCACACAAGCTTTCCCATGATTGGAGGGATACGCCTCTCCAGGACCTGGCCAGTCAGTACATGGCCGCCGATGGATTTACGTTTGACTTCCGTGCCGGCCGCGAGCGGTACGACTATCAGGTCTCCGTTGGCGATGCAGGGCGCGACGTCCTTGGCGGAAGAGGCGATCGGGACCACTTCTGGGGTCTGGACGGCGATGACCAGCTCTCCGGTACGCGCCAGAACGACGTGCTCTACGGCGACCAGGGCCGAGATACCCTGAGCGGCGGAGATGGGGCCGATCGGCTCACCGGCGGCAGCGGCGGCGATCGCCTCTACGGCGGCAAAGCCGCGGACGCTCTGATGGCCGGCGCCGGCGCCGATTACCTCGACGAGGGCGCAGGCCACGGCGATCTAAATGGCGGCATGGGCGATGACACTCTGGTCGGCGGGGCCGGGCCCGACGCCTTCGCCGTGGACCCGACCAGTGGGAACGACGTCATTCGCGACTTCACCGCCGGCCCGGGGATGTTCGACCATTTGGCGCTGCGCGACCTTCGCTGGGAGGACCTGACTTTCGAGGAGACGACCGCCGGCGTCCGCGTCAGCTGGCAGGGCGGCTCGGTGCTGCTGGAAGGCGTGGCCAAGTCGCAGCTCGCCCAGGACGACTTCATGTTCGCCGATGCGCCCGACCTGCCGCCGGCCTCGCGCGATGCGACTGCACCCGCTGCAGAGCGCCCGAGCCCGAGCGTCGAAGGTCCGACCTTCGGACACCGTGATCTTCCAGGCGAACGGTTCGACCAAGCGGCGGACGCCGCCCTCCGTGACGGGGACGTCAGCCTCGCCTTCACCGGCGACGAGGCCTACCAGGTGATCGTTGGCGAGCGCCAAGGCGACGCCCTGACTGGGGGCGCCAGCGTTGACAACATCTTCGGTCGAGACGGAGCCGACACCTTGATTGGCCTGGGCGGCGACGACGTCCTACAGGCCGACGCCGGCGACGACCAACTCGAAGGCGGCGACGGTATGGATCGGCTGGATGGCGGCAAGGGTGCCGACACCCTGGTTGGCGGAGCCATGGTCGACGACATCATGGGCATGGATGGCGCTGACTCTATCGACGCGGGCGCCGGCCACGACATGATCGAAGGCGGGATGGGCGATGACACCATCACCGGCGGAACCGGCGCCGACGCTTTCATCGTCGATCCCCATAGCGGCTTCGACACGATCACGGACATGGAGGTGCGGGGTGAAGCGCAGGGCGCCTTCGACCACTTGGCGCTCCGGGACATCCGGCCAGACCAGGTGACGGTCGTCGATCGGTCGGAGGGCGCGTTCGTCTCCTGGAACACCGACCGGGACTCTGATCCCGAAGGGGGCGTTCTCCTTCAGGGGGTCTTCAGGGCGGACCTGCGCCAGAGCGACTTCATGTTCGTCGACGCGCCAGGCTTTGTCGCCGGGATCAGTGACACTGGTTCTGACTGGATCTTTTGAGCACGCCTGCCTGATCAAGCCCTGATGGATCTATTGTCGGCCGTTCTCATCGGGAGACGAACCGTGTCCTGCGGCATGCCACATGAGGTCTATGCGTATAGCCACAATAGGCCCCGATCGACTCGGCGGCGGAGGCACGCCTACGGCAGTGCTGATCGCCACCACCCACACCATCATGCCCGCCATCTCCAGGGCTGGTGACCGATGAGCCAAGATCGTCTGGTCCGCGTGCAGAGCGCTGGCCGGCGCAGGAGCTCTAATGGTCGTGTCTAGGATTCTCGTCAGCTGCCTTAGGAGGCATGGTCATGCCGGGCATGCCGTTCCCTTCTTTCATGAGCTCATCATGTCCGCCCGGCGCCGCCTCGGTCATCGTCTTATAGGTGTCCGGCGAAAGGGTCGGCAGCTTGCGTAGAAACGCGACCATGTCCCAGATCAGCTCATCGCTATGGGTCCGCCCCCACGCGGGCATCGCAGTCATCTTGACGCCATGCTTGATAGTCCAGAAGGCTTCCGCCTCGTCGTCGTGATAGTGGCGCGCCAGCTCCGGCGCCTGCGGATAGAGGCCCTGGCTCAGTTCCGATGGCATCATCCCTGGGGCCAGGTGACAGCCGGAGCACATCTCGGCGTAAAGGCCTGCGCCGGAAGCGATGCGTTGCGGACTGTCGAGATTCCCTGGTGCACTGATGCGACTAGCCCGAACCTTGATCGAGCGTTCTCGGACGGCTTCTATCAGGGCATAGACGGGTCGGGTGTGGGGCGCGTCGGCGCCGATGTTGTACACGCCCAGTGCTATGACGGCGCCGGCGACGATGGCGATCAAAAGCCCAGCGACCGCGAGCACGGTGAGTGCGAAGAGGTGTGTGCGCGGCTCGCGAAGAGACCAGTTTGCCAAGAGTTTGCCTCCCGAAATCTTGAGTCGCAGGCCTAGCTCAAGCAGCAGGCTCCAGCATGGCGGGGTGGTCAGGTGTTCGCGCAGCCGCCTGATCCCGTCAGCACCACTAAAAGAGATACGCGCCAGACCTCTCGGAGCCCTCACCACCTGTAGACTCAACAGCTCAGCGCTGCCCAGCGAGGCCGGATGCGGATGATCGCCAAGGTTAAAACCCGCGCCGACTCGACCGCGGCAGTTGGGGGGTGCGGGGAACCGGTCTGCCGGTGCGTATACGCAATCAGATGCGGTCGATCTGAACGAGCCTCAGCTGATAGGGGAAACGACGATTGGAAGCAATTGGCGACAGGCTGTTCGAGATCGTCGCGCGTTCTCGAGACAAGTTCGTTATGGGTCCCATGAGCGATCCCGCCGAGGCCCGACTAAGAGCGGGCGTCACGCGATTTTTCATGGCTGTTGCCTGGATCTCGGCGGACGCCGAGCTGGCGCGCCGCAAGTTGCGAGGCGACAAGCCGAAGGCATTCATGTGCGCCTTCCTCCAAAAGATGCATCAGGAAGTTCGGCGCGTGCAGATCGCAGTCGAGCCATCCTGCACGGATGATGAGATCTGGCGGATGCTCTTTGACGACGCCAGCCTCTACAGCCGAGTCTTGCAGGAGGCCGCGACCCAGCAGCCCGACGACGTATTGCTCGCCGCCGGCTTGCGCTGGTTTGACGAGCGCTCGCTCTTCAATTTCGCCTCCGCCCAGGCTTACGGCGAGAGCATCGCGGCCCTGACCGTCGGGGCCGCGATCCCTCCCCAGATCGTCGCCGTCTTCGAGATGATGCGCGTCGACGGGACCGGCCTGACAGGCTCCAGCTAGGCTCGCGGGCGATTGGCGGTCACCGGAGGGTGGCCGCCCCTAGCTAACGCCGCCAGCCGGTCGTGAAATCGAGAGTCCGCAGCAGGGCGAAGGTATTACAGCTCGATGTGCCGAGCGCACGGCAGACATCGGGAACCTTACGGTTCGCCCTTTGGCGGTTCGGACTCGAGGTCTCATTGCTGACGACGCAGCGCTCTTGAGCCGCGCGCAGCGCGTAGGCGATCAGGAACGGGTCGCGCCCGACGCGCTCCAACTCCACGTCGTTTAAGTCGGGGGCATACCCATCGTCGATGACGCGCTGGACGTCCTCAGGCGCAATCGCCTCGTCAAGCACGAGGGCGCGCCTCACCTCTGCGCGCTGCAGCCAGCCGTAGAGAAGATCCTTCTCCGCGTCGCCCGTCCCGTCCCGCACCTCCTCGAAGATTTCGAGCGGCATGCAGGCCCGCCCCTGCTCTGCCTGGTGCAGCAGCCAATCCCAGAACTCCGGCACCCGGTTGATGGGGTAGTAGTTGTTGTGGGCGGTGATCAGGACGTTGGCGTCGAGCAGGTAGAGCACTAGCTGGCGCCCCCGGCGACCAACGGCTCCACGTTGCGTGGACGGACGCCAAGGATCTTGCCGGCCTTGGTCGGCGTGAGCGTGCCTTCATCCAAGGTCCGGCGGACCAGTTGAAGGAGCGCGCCGCCGAGCTTGTGCCGACGAACCACATAGTAGTTGGGCCCCCCCTCTGCAGCACGCTCCCGCTGCCGTCGCTCGTCGCGATCCCTGAGATATTCGTCTCGGAAGGCTCCGCTGACCGTTCGCCAGCGCTCCTCGGTCAAGGCGCCCACTAGACGGAGCCGGTACGCCACAAGGGCCCGGCTGATGTGGCGCCCCGTCGAGAATTCGGTGATCCGCTGCTGCACAGCCGCGAGGTCGGCGTTGCGCACATCAAGCCTGGCGAGCTCGTCGGCCGGCAGCAGCAAGGCGCTGGCCACGTCGTTGCAGAAGCGCTCCATCCGCGCCTCCATCGACCCGCCGCTGATACCGGTCTGCCCCAGAACCACGTGGGCGAGCTCGTGCAGCAGCGTGAACGCCCACGCCGACTTGGCGTCCTGGTCGTTGATCACCACGAAGGGCGCGATCTCGTCTGCCAAGGCGAAGCCCCGGAAGGCCTCGACGTCAATCGCGCTGTGGTGCGATCCTAGATTGCCGATGAGCAGAACAAAAACGCCGGCGGCCTCGGCTTGACGCCGCAGATAGTTGAAGGCGAGCTCCGTGGTGCGCTGTGCCCGGAATTCGGCCAGATTGAAGCTGATCGCCTCCCGCACCGCCTGCGTCACGCCAGCGATCCCGTCGTTTAAGGTTCGCGATGCGACGAAGCCGAGCGGCGAGGCGTCCTCGTCCTCCAGCAGCGCGCGCACCACACCCTGCCGGGCGCGAATATCCCGCACGAGCGCATCCACAGCCCCTGCGGCATCGGCACGCTGCTCCTCCGGAAGCGTCCGGAAGTCATGGCCCCGGTCGGCCTTCGGTGGCGGCTTGGCCAGATAGAAGGTGATCAGCGGCCGCCGGTAGACCTGCGCCATCTTCAGCAGGGTGGGCCGGCTGACCTCCCCTTCCCCCGCCTCCAGAGCGGCCAGGCGCTGAGCACCAGGCCCTTGGCGCGTGTCCCGCAGACCGACCTTCTGAGCAGCCTCCGGTAGCGCGAGACCGGCGGTCTCACGGGCCCAGGTCAGAATGGCCGGGTTCACGTGGGTCATGGCGTATCCATGCCCCGAAATGGTTGATGGCGCGAGAAGCTCCTCCAGGTGGACATCAGCATGGCGGGGCCTCTGCGCCTTCGGCCTCGTCCCTCGCCAGCCGTCGGTAAAGCGTGGCTCGCCCACACCCGATCAGCTTCGCAGCGGAAGGTACGCTCAGCGCGCTGCTGCGCAGCAAAGGTCCATAGTGGGCCCACTGCTCGTCGCTGATCTTGGATGGACGACCGAACCTCACGCCCCTCGCCTGCGCGGCCACGCGGCCAGCGCCCGTCCGCTGCAGAATCAAGCTCCGCTCGAACTCCGCAATGCCGGCGAATACGGTGAGCACCATCTTGCCCGCCGCCGAAGTGGTGTCGGCCCAGGGCTCAGCCAATGAGCGCAGCCCCGCGCCGCGATCGGCGATCTCTTCCGCCAACGTCAACAGGTCGCGCGTCGAGCGCGCCAGCCGGTCCAGCCGCGACACGACGACGACGTCGCCGTCTCGCAGGTGCTCCAACAGGCGATCGAGCTCCGCGCGTGCCCGCTTCGCTCCCGATACCTTTTCCTCGAAGATTTTCCGGCAGCCCGCATCTTTCAACGACGCGCGTTGCAGCGCGAGGTCTTGATCATCGGTCGAAACGCGGGCGTAGCCGAGCAGCATGCGGTAGCGTCCCAAAACTCGTCTCGCTAGTCAATGCTTTCGAGACTGACTTTTGAGACACGCTGCGGTGGGCGGATTCCGCATTTCCAGCCCAGTCTCGAAACTTAGGAGTTTCGGGACAGCACTGGGCCGGGCAGACCCGGCCTACGGGACGTTGCGGTTCAGCTCCTCCAGCCAGACGCGGGCGCTGGCGTCTGACGGCGCGCGCCAGTCGCCGCGCGGCGACAGGTTGCCCCCGGAGATGAGCTTTGGGCCGTTCGGCATGGCCGAGCGCTTGAACTGGCTGAGCTCGAAGAAGCGCGTAAGGAAGACCGACAGCCACTTCTTGATTGTGGCGAGGTCATAGGCGTGGCGAGCCTCGGCGGGGAAGTGGCGTGGCCAGTTCCCCGCCTCCGCGTCCTTCCAGGCGTGCCAGGCGAGGAAGGCCACTTTCGACGGACGAAGCCCGTAGCGGGTGAGATGGTAGAGGTTGAAGTCCTGCAGCTCGTATGGCCCGACCTTGGATTGGGTGCTCTGCAGCGCCCCCGAGGCGTCCGGCGGCACGAGCTCCGGCGAGATCTCGGTGTCGAGGACGGAAAGCAGCGCCCGCGAGGCGTCCTCCCCAACCTGCCCTGTAGCGGCGACCCACCGGATGAGATGCTGGATGAGCGTCTTAGGGACGGAGGCGTTGACGTTGTAGTGGCTCATGTGGTCGCCCACGCCGTAGGTCTGCCAGCCCAAGGCGGACTCGGAGAGGTTGCCCGTGCCCAGGACCAGGCCGCCGCGCTGATTGGCGAGCCGGAAGAGGAAGTCGCTCCGCAGCCCCGCCTGCACGTTCTCAAAGGTGACGTCATACACACGCTCCCCCCGGGCGAAGGGATGGCCGATCGCCTGCAGCATGGTCTGTGCGGACAAGCGGATGTCGATTTCCTCTCCGGTGATCCCGAGGGCGCGCATCAGAGCCCAGGCGTTCGCCTTCGTCCCCTCGCTGGTGGCGAAGCCCGGCATGGTGAAGCCGAAGATGTCGGATCTCGGACGTCCGAGCGCGTCGAACGCCTTGGCGGCGACGATCAGGGCGTGGGTGGAATCCAAGCCGCCGGAGACTCCGATGACCGCATGCCGGATTCCGGTCGCCTCGAGGCGCTTGGCGAGGCCCTGCACCTGGATGCTGAAGGACTCGTAGCAGTCCTGGTCGAGCCGCGCAGGGTCATCCGGCACGAACGGAAACCGGTCCATGGGGCGCAACAGGCCGATGTCGGCATCGTGCGGCCCGTGCTCGAATTTGATCCGGCGGAAGCTGTGCTCCGGATGCCCCGCGGCCACCGCCGCATTGTTAAACGTGGGCGTGCGCAGTCGCTCGAGCCGCAGACGCTCGACGTCCACGTCCGCCAACGCCATCTGCGACTTTGCAGGAAACCGGCCGGTCGCGGCGAGCAACCGCCCCAGCTCGTGGATGGTCGCCTGGCCATCCCACGCGAGATCCGTGGTGCTCTCGCCTGGACCGGCGGCCGAGTAGAGGTAGGCAGCCTGGCAGCGCATCGATTGGGAGACGCACAGGACTGCGCGCTCGTCGGCTTTGCCGACGACGATATTCGACGCCGACAGATTGCAGAGGATGGTGGCGCCGGAGAGCGCGGCCGAGGTCGATGGCGGCGTGGCGGCCCAGAAATCCTCGCAAAGCTCCATGTGGAAGACGAAGTCCGACACATCGCTCGCCTCGAAAAGGAGGTCGGTCCCGAACGGCGCGGACTGCCCCGCCACGACGATGTCCAGCCCGCGGACGCCGGCGCCCGGCGCGAACCACCGGTTCTCGTAGTACTCCCGGTAGTTGGGGAGGAAGCTTTTAGGTATCGCCCCGAGCACGCGCCCGCGCGCCACAGCCACGGCGCAGTTGTAGAGGCGGCCGGTGCGAACCAGCGGCGCGCCGACGACGAGCACCGGCTGCAGGTCCCGGCTCGCCTCGACGAGTCGAGCCAGCGCGTTGTCGACCGCCGCCAACAGCGCATCCTGCAGCAGGAGGTCGTCGATCGCATAGGCGGACAGACCCAACTCCGGGAACAGCATGAGGTCGACGCCGCCAGCGTGCCCCTGCCGCGCCAACTCGAGCGTCTCGGTAAGGTTGAATTCGGGATCGGCCACGGCGGTGCGCGGGGTGCACACCGCCACCCGTACGAACCCTTGCGCTCGGGCAGAGTAGAAGTTCATCAGCGGACCTCATCCAATTGCGACGAAGTCAGAAGCGGCGAGGTGCGGCACAGGTTGCCCCTTAGCCTTTTCTCGGATGGCGAGGGCTGCGCCCTCGCCCGCAAGGGCGCGTGCCTCGCTACGCTGCGGCCGCGCCGCCTCCCTTGCGGGGCTCACCTGTCGGCGATCTGCACCTTCCACGAAGCGGCTCATCCAGACGCCCCGAGACCGCGCTCTTAGGAGCTTGAACTGCTTCGCGTGTTTACACAGCCTCGACTCGAAACGAACCTTCGGCGCCATGCGGATTGCGATCACCACCCAGAGCGCGACGATCACGTCGGCGCGCAGAACCAGGGCGAGCCGCTCAGCTACACCGGGCGAGGGTGACCAGGGCGAGAATCCGAGCGCAGACCAGACGGCGATCAGGGATTGGCCCCTCACGCGCCTCTGCTCGACGGGAAGGTCCACCTTCCGCGGTGTGACGTTCGGGTTATCGCCGCCGCCGATGGCGCGGGCGGCGGGCCCAAATTCGGTAGGTGTCACCGAACACCTCCGGATGGTCCGACTCGTGGCGATGCAGGGCCGTGACGTCCTGGATCGCCCCCGCATCTGGGTGTTCTGCAAGGAACCGTGTCCGGTCCGCGGCATGGCCGAACTGCAGCCCGAGGAATTCCAAGCCGGCGTCTGCGAGCATCTGACCCACCTCCGGCAGGGTGAAACGATGCTCGTTCACGTGGAAGACAAGGTCGCGGCAGTCCGAGGTCGTCCAGAAATCGGAGGCGGGGCTCAGCACCATCTCCAGTTGGGGCGGGCGCGGGCCGGTCATCAGGTCGTGCCGCAGGGCGCGGATCCCGTCGGGCGTGGCGGGATAGCCCCGGGCGGCGATGTGGGCGCGGGCTTCGACGACGCCCTGGCGTCCGAGCTCGCTGTAGAGACCCATGAACAGCAGGCCGCCGGCCTTGAGCAGATCCGACAGCACCTGCAGGCCCGCCGCCGGGTCGGCCATGTGGTGCAGCACGCCGAAACTGTCGATAAGGTCGAATCGCTCGGTGAGGACCGGAAGGTCGAGGATGTCGCCTTGCAGGTGCTCCACGTCGGCGAGGCCGTATTCCTGGGTCTTCCGCATCGCGTAGGCGAGGCTTGCGCCGCTGAGGTCAACGGCCAGGATCGACGCGTCTTTGTAGGTGTTCGCGACCCGCATCGTCTCCAGTCCGGTGCCACAGCCGGCGATGAGAACACGCGGGCGTTCGACCTCGAGGGCCTGCTTTTCGCCAAGATGTGGCAGCGCGACGCCCACGGCATCGGCGAAGGGTAGCGGAGCCCCGACGCCGCAACGCGTCCACCGGGGATAGGGGCTCTCTTCGTACTGGCGCTGAACCGCAACGGATATGGGATCGGTGGCCGCCTTGAGCGCCGGCAACCCGCCGCGCAGCTCCCTTTCGAGCGCCGGTTCGGCGATCTGCTCGCGAACCAGATCGGTGATGCCGGGCACGGGATTGCGCAAGAGCCTGGCCCCCAGCGGGGTCGCGCCTAGAGGGCGGTACGCCGCCAGGATGGCGATCCGGACCGCGTCGCCCGGACGGCGGCCCAGATCATTGCGGTCGAGCGCCTTGCCGAGCCGCTCGACGTCCCGGTGTTCGTCAGCGCCCACGAAGTAGGCGTATTCGTTGAGGAAGGATTGGCGCGCCAGGCGGGCCGCTAGGGCTAACTCGCCCTCAAAGGCCTCGGGCTCTTCTACAGCTGCCGCGAGGAGATCCGCGCGCAGCCGCACCATCAGCACTTCGACCGCAATGCTTGGAATCGGAGCGGCTTCGAGCAACGCAAGGAACAGCGGATCCTGGACCAGGCACGCGGCGCCTGCGCCGCCTTCGGCGACGATCCTCGTGGTATCGGCAGGCTGGGCCTCGATGGCGCGCAGCAAATTATCGATTTCGGCGTCCTGCCGCAGGACCGCCAGGGCCGCTGTGGCTAGATTGCGCGGATTGACGTCGTCGCGATCGAAGAGCTGCAACAGGATGCTTCGGAACATCTCGCCGGAGGGCGCGACCTTGGTGTGCCGCAGGCTGCTGGCCAGCAGTCGCCACAGGCCGGGCGTCTGCGGGCTCAAGTCCACGGCGCGCGCCAGGTCGTCGAGGCCTTCGAGGCCCTGGCCGAGCTGCAGGCGGGCCACCCCGAGGTTCGACCACAGCCCCGGGGCCATCGGATGGTTTGGGGGCATGCCGTCCAGCGCCGCAGCGAAGAGGGGCGCGGCCTGGGATGGCTCATCCCGCCGCAGCAACAGGAGCCCGTAGCCGTTAAGCGCGACCGGCAGTTTCGGGGCCAGACGCAGCGCCGTCTGGTAGCGCGGTTCGGCCGCCGCGCCGCGTCCAAGACCTCGGAGCGCCTCGGCGGCGAAGGCGAAGGCTTCGGCGAAGTCCGGTTTCAGCGCTGCGGCGCGCTCGAAGTAAGGCAGGGCCTTGGCCAAGGCGTGGGCCCGTCGATGGGCCTCACCGAGATTGAACTGGATGAACGGGTTCCTGGGCTGACCCGCCAACGCGCGTTGGAAGAGCGCGAGGGCCTCGGCTATCCGCCCTTCCTGCATCGCCACCCCGGCCACGACGTTCAGCGCTGACGGATCGGCAGGCGCGAAGCCAAGGGCGAGGCGGGCTTCGGTCTCGGCCGCGCGCCATCGCCCGGCATTGTAGTGCTCGACGGCCCGGCCGACAGCCTGCACGAATTCAGGCCGGGCCGACGCCGCGCCGCGGACGGACGGATGGCGGGCGGCCATGGATCGCCCTCCCCGCTAGGATGCGTTCGCCGCGTGGACCGCGGCGGCGCGACGATTGTAGAGGAAGCCGGCGATCAGGACGCCCAGCGCAGAGAGCTGCGCGGCCAGCGTCTGTAGGGTGGCGTAGAAGCCGAGCACCTCGATGCGCGGCAAGCCCCGCACCGCGGAGACGCTGATCATCCCGGCCTCCTGCAGCGCAGCGACGCCCTTGCCCACCAGCACCACGGCCAGGACCGCCACCAGGGCGGCGCTGAACGCGAAGAACTTCCCGATCGGCAGCTTGCGGCTGTACCGCAGCATGATCCAGGCGACGGCGCCCAAGGCGGCGACGGCGACACCCGCACCGGCCAGGACCGCCGGCGCGGTCGCAGGGTTCCAGAGCGCGGCGTAGAAGAGGATGGTCTCGAACACCTCGCGGTAGACCACGACGAAGGTCAGCAGGAACAGGAACCAAGCCGAGCGGCGCGAGAGCGCGCGTGAGAGCTTCTCACGGATGTAGCGCTGCCAGGCGTCGGCCTGGCTCTTGCCGTGCATCCAGATTCCGACGCTGAGCAGCACAACCGCCGCGAAGAGGGCGCCGAAGCCCTCCGTCAGTTCTCGGCTCGCGCCGCTGATGGTGATCAAATAGGTCGCCGCCACCCAGGTGGCGACGCCGGCGGCGAGCGCGCTCGCCCAGCCACCGTGGACATAGGCCAGCACGTCCTGCCGCTCAGCCTTGCGCAGGAAGGCGATCATGGCCACCACGATGAGCAGCGCTTCCAGGCCTTCGCGGAGCAGCACGGTGAAGGCGCCCAGGAACGCCGAAGCCATGTCGGCCTTGGCCGGCGCGAGGATCGCCTCGGTCTCGACGAACAAGTCCTCGATGAGGACCGCCTGTTCTCGCACAGCTTCGACCGGGACGCCGCGAGCGATGCGCTGCCGGAACTCGCCCATGGCCGCCTCGATTCGCGCCAGCAGGGCGCGGTCGCGGGCGGCGATCGCCGGCTCCACCGGCTCAACGCCGTCGAGATAGGTCGAAAGCGCCAGATCGGTGGCCGCCCGCCGGTCTCCCGCCGCATAGGCCTTAACGGTCGCGGCGAGCTTCGCCCGCGCAACGTCCAACACTGGACCATCGGAGGGAGTGGTCACAACCTCGGGCGACCGACGCAAGAAGGCTGTGAGGTCCCCCGCGTTCTTCGCGCCGAGGGTCGCAGCCAAGCTGGCCGGAGTAACACGGGTGATCGCCGCCAGATCTGGAAACGCCGCGCGAACCTTGGGATCGCTACGCCACAGACGCTCCCCGCGCTGCGCGGCCTCGGCGTCATAAGCGAAGCGGCCCACATAGAAGGCCAGCGCCCAGCGGTCCTCGGCCGGCAGGTGGGCGAAGCTCGCCATCGCCGTGCCGTCCAAACCCTGATCGATCACCTGGTAGAGCGCGAAGACACTGCGGTGATCGGCGCGCGCGCGATCGGCGAAAGCGATCGGCGGCGGGTCCATGCCCTTGGCGTCGGGCCCCTTCCCGTCGCCGTTCACGCCGTGGCACGAGGCGCATTGCTCACCGAAGAGCGCCGCGCCACGCTGAAGGTCCGGAGTGCCCTGCGGCGCGAGCGCGACGGGGTAGGCCGCCAGGAGCTCGGCAGCCAGGCTCCGCGCCCTGGTCGCCACAAGCGCCGGCGAGGCCTTCTGGGAGATGGCTTTCTCGAGTTCGACGGCGCCGCGTTCGAGCCCCGGTTTGGACTCGATGCCGGGCAAACTCTTCAAACGGGTGCGGACGGAGCCCGAAAACTCCACCATCTCGGCGTATTCCGCCGGGTTGGACACCCTGCCGTTCTCGACGGCGCCCGCGTAGTCGACGGCCACATAGTCGAGCAGGCGCCAGATCGTCTCCGCAGGCGTCGCCTCAGCGCGGGCCCCGCCGGCCAACACAGCCCAGCTGACAACGATGAGACTGAGAAGCAGTATCCTTCGAAAGCCGCGCTCGATCGAAGTGGGCAGGCGCGCGCAATCAGCTGACATGTGCGGGTTCGTTCAGCTCGCGGCGGGCGTCTCTGATGATCTCAGTGGCCGAATGCAGGAACAGCAGCGCAATAGCCGCAGCCACAACCAGGTCGGGCCAGGCGCTCTGCGTCCAGTAGACCAGGCCGGCCGCAACGATCACGGCGACATTGGCCAGGGCGTCATTGCGCGAGAACAGCCAGACGGCGCGGACGTTGGAGTCGCCCTCCTTGAAGCGAGAGAGGATCCAGGCGGCCACGACGTTGACCGCCAGGGCCGCAATGCCGATCCCGCCCATCAGCTCCGCCTCGGGCGGGACAGCGTTCAGGGCGCGCCATGCCGCCATCCCGATGACAACAACGCCCAACCCGGCCAGGAAGAGGCCCTGGACCAGCGCAACCCGCGCCCGCGCACGTTCGGTCCAGGCCAGAGCCAGCAGGCCGACGAAGGTGATCGAGCCATCGCCCAGAAAGTCCAAGGCATCGGCTTTCAGCGCTTGGCTTCCGGCCAGGAATCCGCCGACGATCTCAAACAGACCGAAGCCCACGTTGAGCAGGACCACGAGCCAGAGCGCGCGGCGGTAAGCGGGGTCATGCTGCGCGCGCTCAGTATCCCCGTGGCATCCGCAGCTGTCGGTATCATCGGTCATGCCCTCGGGCCTAGCACCTCTAGCCAGTAGAGGATCAAGCACCAATTTAGAGCTCGGTTGGGCGGACTGCGGTCGTTGCCTGAGCGAGATGCGATCCACGCGGCCAGGCTCACGACCGCGGAAGAAAGGATGAAAAATCGGTCGGCACGCGACGGCCCGAGCCGTGCCGTCGCCCTTCAAGAACGAAGGCAAAGCCGAGCTGGACACGGTCTGAACCTTAGCGACTAGTTCGGCGTCTGTTGCGCGCTGACATCGTCAACTGACTGCCGGCCGTAACGTATTTATTCAGCGCTTTATTGACACGCTGATAGACCGAAAGGAGGTTCGATTCGAACCACTTTCCCCTCATAAACAACACACTTAGACCTGTCATTTCAGCGCTATGTCGGAGCACTGAGCCTCTTCTTCCCGGCTCTATTATGAAAGACTCCGTGTCCGTTGAGAAAAACCTGCCCGTTCTGAACGACAAAGATCGACCCGGTTCAAAAGCGGTGATGACCGCCGCAATCTTCCGACGCTTTTTCGGGTTCAAGCCGATCATCAGCGTGACCTTTTCCCCAAGGCCGGCGACGCCGATCACATCGCGACAGGGATTCCACTTGCGATAGGATCCGAAGTCGCAGAGGGCGCGCCAGACCTTCATGGGGGGCGCGGCGATTTCGATCTCAGTCTGAATGATCATGACGATGTCTCTCTGGTCAGATCAGGCGGCGAGCCGACCCGGTGATCCTTCGGCGGACAGGGGTAGTCCGATCGCTGCGCGCAGACCCGAATGCCCTCCCCGGCCCCGACCATCCAATCGGTCGGCACGTCATAGAAGATGCAATGTTCCCCATAGAAGGGGCAATGGTATCCCCGCGCACACAGGCGCCGGCAAGTCCCTGAACGGCGAAGCGAGCCGTCGACGCTCTGGGCCTCGCCAGCTTGCCCACGTACTGTCGAAACCCGGTCGCCGTCTTGGGCTGAAGGCGTTGCACGGTCGCCGACTGACGGCCGGCTCCCTCTCCGGTCTTCTAGTAG
>CALEOQ010000140.1 GCA_937910255.1 uncultured Caulobacteraceae bacterium
TAGCCGCCTTTCACGACAGGCGTTCTCAAGGGCTCCGGCCCTGCAAGCCGACAAGTGCCAAAGAACCGCAGGAGCCGCGCCCATCAGGAGGGCCGCCGAGTCTCCTTGGCACCATTTGCTGTCATTGGCTGACGGCCGGATTCCGGACATTGCTCAGCCGGGACGAAGGTCTGGTTGCCGGCCCGTTGGCCACGCCTGAATGCGACCCCAAGGCGGACCTTCGGGTGGTCGGCTTCTCGGCAGGCAGCTATTCAGAGGCGGGGTGAGTTGTTAGCCTCCGATAGTGGAAGTTGCTGAAGCCATTCTGAGCGACGTTGATGCGGCAGCCGCACTTTGGGAGCGCTGCGGCCTTGCTCGTCCCATGAGTGACCCTGGGGAGGACTTTCGCCGGTGCGTCGGTTCGCCCGACGCCACCGTCTTCGTCGGGCGATCGGACGGTTTGCTCGTCGCAACGGTCATGGTGGGGTTCGACGGTCATCGTGCGTGGGTCTATTTCCTGGCCATTGAACCCACTCTCAGGCGCCAAGGCTTGGGCCGCATTATGATGCTTGCGGCCGAGGAGTGGGCTCGAGCGCGCGGGGCGCCGAGGCTCAATCTCATGGTGCGAGAGTCGAACGCTGCGGCTGTTAGCCTCTACGAGGAGTTGGGCATGGAGCGTCAGCCGGTCCTGGTGATTGGAAAAGCACTCAACTAGCCGCTCCTATGAGGCACGTTGCCCCTTTGATCCCGTCCAGCGGACGGCCGCTAACCACCCTTCGCAGCGGTTCGGGAAGTCAGCTTGGCGGTGCGAGGGTCAGGGCAAAGGATGAGCGTCCGTACGGCGCCACTTGCGGTCATTGGCTGCCGGCCGGATCCCGGACATTCCTCAGCCGGGACAAAGGTCCAGGTGCCGGCCCGCTGGCCGCGGCTGAATCCGACCCGAAGCGGTCATAAACCGATCCCTGTTGAGCGCGCGTCGGAATTCCGATAGCCATGCTGGCCAAATAATCGGCGGCGCCAATGACCAATATCAGCCAACGAAACGACTTGCTCAGTCAACTCGACCCGCAAACCCGAGCTGACCTAATTCTCAGCATGTCTGATTTTGATTTCGAGGCAGGACACGAATTTGGCGAGGTGGGAGACGATATTTCCCACATTTACTTCGTGAACCACGGGATCATTTCCGCAGTGGCGATGATGGAGGATGGTCAGTCGGCCGAAGCCTATATGGTCGGTTGTGAGGGGTTCACCGGCGTCACCGCTTGGCAGGTTCCGTCCGAGACGTCGGTACGCTTCTTCTGTCACCTTGCCGGCAACGCGCTTCGCATCAAAGCCGCGAAGCTCCGAGAGCTTGCGTCGGAGAGTGAGGCTCTGCGGGCCGTTCTCGCCGGTTATAGCGCCGCTCTTCAAATCGAACTCGAACAGACCGCGCCGTGCAATGCGATCCACTCCGTGCCACAACGTTTTGCAAAATGGCTGCTGCGCGCGCACGATCGGGCGAATGGAGACACCCTCTTCATGACCCAAGACTTCCTCGCCAAAATGTTGGGTGTGCAGAGAACGACCGTCAGCGATGCGGCTCAAACGCTCGCGGCCACGGGCGCAATCTCCTACTCACGCGGCAAGGTGCATATCAAGAACCGGTCGGCTTTGGAGCGCGCCTCCTGTGAGTGTTACGTCGCCCAGGAGGCGGACATAGTCGACCTTTGAATCTATCTAAGTGATCGCCTCATGTAATCGGAACGGTTGCGTGGGGCAGGAAGACTGCGGGACTATTCCGCCGTTAAAAGAACCAGCGTCCGCAATCCATCTGTGGACGCCCCCTTCAGCGCAAGATGGATTCTGGAGTTCTGACACGTAGTCGGATGCTGCCATCTGTCCGGCCTGTTGTGCTCCGCCGTGGCGGTGCTGGCCCGTATGGGAGTTCGCGGATCCGGTCCAAATCACCCATGGCGTGCTCGTAAGGCACGGTGGAAAGCCCTGGTTTTCCCGATCCCGTCTCGCCGACTGTGCGCCATACCCTCCGTCGCCCGTCCTACGCCTCGACGCCTCTGGAGCCGACCGCTGTCAGGCCGCCAGCGCCGGAGCTCTGTAGATCCCGCCTTTCGCCAGCAGCGCCCAGACGATGCGCGCCGTCTTGTTGGCCAGGGCCACCGCCACCAGCATCCGAGGCTTCCTGGCCAGCATCTGCGCCAGCCATGAGCCGGCGGGCGCGCCCCTCAGCAGCGCCTGCTTGATCACCGCGCTGGCGCCTATCACCAGCAGCCTGCGCAAGGTTCGCTCGCCCATCCTGGTGATCTGTCCGAGCTTCTGCTTGCCGCCGGTGGACCTTTGCAGCGGCGTGAGCCCCAGCCAGGCGGCGAAGTCCCGACCACAGCGGAACGCCTGAGGGTCGGGCGCCAGGGCCGCCATGGCGGCGGCTGTCACGGGACCGATGCCGGGGATGGTCATCAGGCGCCGAGCCGCCTCGTCTTCCTTGGCTCTCAGCGCGATCTCCCGGTCGAGCCCGGCGATCTGCTCCTCCAGCGCCCGCATGGCCTGCACAAGGCCTCGTAGCGCCGGCTGGGCGGCGGGCGGCAGGCTGTCGATCCGCTCGATCAGCCGCTCGACATAGCAGACGCCCTTGGGCGCGACATGGCCGTATTCCGCCAGGTGGCCGCGGTTGGCGTTGGTGATCTGGGTCCGCTGCCGCACCAGCAGATCGCGCGCCCGGAACACCACGCCGGAGGCCTGCTGCGCCTCGGTCTTCACCGGCACGAACCGCATCGTCGGCCGCTGGGCCGCCTCGCAGATGGCCTCGGCATCTGCCTCGTCGTTCTTCTGCCGCTTCACGAAAGGCTTCACGTAGGCCGGCGGGATCAGGCGGACCGTATGACCCTGCGCCGCCAGCTCGCGGCCCCAGTGGTGCGCCCCGGCGCAGGCCTCCATCGCCACCACGCAAGGCGGCTGCGCCGCGAAGAAGGCCAGCAGCCGAGAGCGATTCAGCTTCTTGCGAAACACCACAGAGCCAGCCGCATCAGCCCCGTGCGCCTGGAACACCGACTTGGCGATATCCAGTCCGATGATGGTAACGTCTCCCATGGACGCCTCCCTTGAGTGAAGTCAGACAACCTCACTCTGGCACGTAGATGCCGTCAGGGGGCGTCCACCCCATCACCCTTCGCAGCGGTTCGGGAAGTCAGCTTGGCGGTGCCAGGGTCAGGGATCAGTGTCCGTTCGGCGCCACTTGCAGCCATTGGCTGACGGCCGGCTTCCGGACATTCCTGACAAGGGCGAGGGGCCGGTTGTCGCCGAAGTCTCAGTCCGCCTACCACGGCGTCATGGGACGGATCACACTAGGCGCGGCAATGCCGCGTCAGGGATCATGGACGCACTCCTGTCAGGATGGCCACTCCCTCGCACACACCATGTTAAAGCTGCAGCGGTAGCTCTGAGGCCATGCTAAATGGTGGCGCGAGCCTTCTTAACCTACCAAATGCGGTCGGAACGGCTCTATGTTTGTGGCTGGCCACAGGCAGTTCAGCACCAGATGCTCTGCTATCCGCAGCCGTCGCCTTGCCAATCCTATCTGTGGTGGCCACGGCTATCTGGCCTAATGTCAGCATGACTGACACGGACGACTGGTTTGTTGATTTTAACCTCTTTGGGGCGTGGCTGCTCCCATGCATGGCCTTGGGTATTACCTTCTTCGACCGATACCTCATCGATACTGTCGAGGCGTGGATGTCAGCTACAGCGCTGGGCTGCGTTGTGACTGGGTTCGTCGTGCTCATAGAAGGGCGGCGGCGTCGCATTAGTTGGCTGAGTGGCTCGGTGGCTTTGACGGGGTTCATCGCCTGGGGATTGGGTGTTGTGAGCTTTGCCAACGCCGGGCTTGACCGAGATGAAGGCCAGTGGATGCGCGCGACTGTCGTGGCGAATTCGCCGACTGTGGCAGGTCACATGTCGGTGCGTCGGTACGGCGCTAGGCTTACGGTCCAGAATGCCGCGGGCGATGTGCGGCGCTATGAACTGCGTAGCCGTGACCGCTGGCCTGTCGGTGCCGCCATCTGCATCGTGCACAAGGCGGGCGCATTTGGGTGGCGATACGAAGAGCTGCGGGACTGCGATCCAAATTCTGTCAGGCCTGGCATTGAAGCGTTCTTCGTCGGAACAGCCATGGCGGCCTTGCCGCCCAGTGACTTGCCGATAGCCTAGCATGGCAGGCTGAAGCTTGGGGTACTTCTCTTATCAGCTGTCGGCATGTCTATCCCCCCAATCAATCGGCGAGTGCGTCGTGTCGGCGCCGCTTGGGGACGTTGGGGCTGGTGCCAGAAGCAGACCCCTAGTTAGGCGAAGACGCACAGCCAGAGACCGACGCTGAACCCTAAAGACGAACCCCGCAACTGCATCAGGTTTAATAAAAGGAATTGCACAACTATTTCGTGAGTGGTCAACTCGCATACCAGCGTTCTATCTGCTGGTCGGCTTGGTGGGGGACTGGCTCATGAGGAATCTCGCACTTCCAATTCTGGCGGCTCTCGGCCTTGGCGTCTGGGCGGCGCCAGCCTCGAGCCAGGAGACCATCGCGGATCAGAAGGCCCGCGCCGACCTGGCGAAAGTCCAACTCGACACTGCAGCGGCCGCTGCGAAGCTGCAGTACGACGCGATCGCGCAGCTCCGTGCCGTGACCGGCAACAACGCGACGGCCACAGGCCAGGAAGCTTCGGTCGAGGGCGTCCTGCTCATGCGGCGCGCCTACCAGAGCGCCGCCGCACAGCTCGCCGCGGACCTGCAACCCACGCTCAGCGGCAGATCCCTGATGATCCTGATGACGACCTCGCCGCCCTCCATCTCGGATTGGTTGGCGTTTCAGAAGGTTGCTTCTCGCGTCGAAGACAATCTGCGGGTTGCGAATTCTCTCTGGTTCATTGCATCCCAGACACCGCCGGAAGGCAAGAAGATGGCGTCCGTGCCGCCACTTGCCGGCTTCGCGGTCCTGGCCTCGGTTGCGGACTTGTTCACGGTGGACACCACTCTGGCCGGCGTAGCCTCCAAGGCGTCGGACGGGCAACTGGAGACCCAGCTCTATGCTGCGTTCCAGGCCCAGGGGGTCCCGCTGGACACTTCCAGCCTCAGAGCCATGATATCCACGGCCCGCGTCGACACCATCGTTGATGGGATGGCCGGCGACGTCATCGCCGCGCGAAAAAACTATGGCGCCTACCTGGATGCGGTCAGAGTCGCTTCGAAGGACGACCCCATCCGGCCGGCTAAGGCCATCGCGGGTAAGAACCTCGAAACCGCGCTTGCCGACTACGATCTGCTCTACAAGACCATGTACACCTCAGTGGCCGGCGCCCTTCCTGCCGCTGTCGTTTCCCGGCAAGGCGACCTCGCCGATTCCCTGGAGACGCGCTCGGTCCTCTACATCCGCGAGAACAAGGGCTCGGCTTCCGTCCGGACGAAGAGGGGGTTCTTCGTCGGCTGGTTCGGGGTGCCGGTATCCGTGCGCGGCTCGGCTTCACTCGACTACGAACTAGTCGGGCAAAACGCCGAGCGCCTAGTGGTCGGCTCAGTCGGCTGCCTATCCGATTATGCCAACGTCCAAGACATCAGCACGGAATATCCCAGCTTCGTCTGTGTAAGCACGAATCACTAGCCAGTCGCCACCTGGTGCGGGCGGCGGAGCCACAAGCTGAGGCTGTACTCGCCCTCTCGCGAGAGGTCCGCAGAGCGCCACTTCGAGACCTTACCTCCCGGCCGATATCCTGACATTCCTCAGCGCGATCGAATGTCTGAATGCCGGCCTGCCGGCCGGGGCCGAATCCGACCCTTCGCTTGCCCAAACCGGAGGCCAGACGCTCGTGTCCGAGCCAATGGTAGCTGCGTCGGCTTGCCCCTTGATGCTACTTCCTCGCAGCAGGCTGCTGATCCTTCAGAAAGGCCGCCGTTTGGCTCCGTAGGATCTCGACGAGGTTTCCGGCTGCGAGATTGAGATCGATCAAATGCAAACCCATCGTGGGCTCCGGAGCGTCGTCCTGCAGCCAGTCGCCTGTCAGAGCACCGGTCCGCTTGTCGTCTGGTTGCTTATGAACCGACACAGCGACATAGGCTCCTTCGCCGCCACAGACTGCAGAGTAGATACCAGGGAGCGTGACAAACGGCGTGGACGGCTTCACATCCGAAACCGTCCAGGGAGGCTGCGGGGCCGAGATGTCGGGAATGATCGTCTCGCCCGTGGTCGAAAGATACGGCTTCAGAAAGCCCGCCCCGCCCTTCAATGCCGCCGGATTGGTGCAGACCTGGGTCATTCCCTCAGACCGCCGAATAGCGTCGGCGGGGATGGGGCGATCTGCTCTCACCATATTGAAACTGATGACGCAGCTAACTTGGCTCTTGGAGCGGCAAGGAGGGATTGCCTTGAACGTCCCGCCCGTCTCGCGTCCTGTGGGCACCAGGACGCCGGCTCCAGGTAATATCGCGGAGACGAGCCGGGCTTGATCGGGCGTACCGTCGATACGTTCCTTGATCAGCCCGATTAGTAGGCCAGCCCCTTGCGAATGGCCGATCAGCACGACCCCGCGGCCATGGTTGTCGTGAGCCAGATAGTGCGCCCAAGCAGCCTCCACATCCGCCACCGCCATCCGGCCGGCGCGCTCGGCAGCCTCTGCGCTCGGGGACGACCCTTGCATCATCGAGGTCACCGTCACCTGTCGATAGAAGGGAACAAACAACCGGCACAGCGAAGTAAAGCGCTCAACTTGTTGGGTGACGGCCCGCCGCTCGTCCCTCGTTGGGGGCAGCTCTGCGCTCAGGCCGAGTCCGTGCGATACGGTCGGATAGACGTAGAAGCAATCAATCGGGGGGTTGGCGGCGGGCCTGAACAGCTCAAGCCCAATGGACCCGTCGGCGCGCACTGAGCTGGCGCTAAGATCATCACGGCATGATCCAGGGCGGCAGACCCAAGATGCGGGGTCGGCGTAGTTCACAACCGAAACGTCGCCACGGGCCTCCTGGCTACCGGCGGCGGATGGTTTCCCTAGAGCAAGAAGCGCGAAGCAAGCTGCTGCGAGTACGGCTGGCCGGTGACGCGTCATTAATCATCCAAGGTCGACTGAGACCCGCATAGTTCATTGCATAGGCTCATAGCGCAGCTTGCGATTGCCTTCTGAGTGGGGCTACCCCGCTATCGCGTCACCTGGAACATCTCCTTTCCACCCTTCGCGGCGGTACAGGCGTCTGCACTGCGACCTCCCACTCGCGACAACTGCAACGACCAGGATACGCCAGAACCGCCCCCCCTTCTGCACTCAGGAGGTCGGCGGCGCAGGTGGCTCGCAAGCACCTAACGGCCCTCTAGAGTTCAAAGCCGCGTCACAGCGACTTCGACCACCACGAGGACCGGTCGAACAGCTGAAAAACGCTGGAATAAGCTGCTATCGCCGAGGTGTTGAAGGGAGCAGTAGCGATCCTTGCTCGCCTATGGCCCAGACCCTGTAGGCGTCGCATGCCCTCTGCGAGGAGAGCCCGAGACAGCCGCTGACCACGGTACGTGGGGTGTGTCCCCATTGGCTCAAAGATTCCGATGCCGGAGGAATCGTCCGCCCAACAAATGCAGTTGGCCGCCAACGATCCGTCCGGAGCCACCACAGCAAGGTCAAGGCTAGCGCGATATGGCGGCGACGCCCTCAGGTTCTCGTAAACGTCAGCCGAGAACGCCGACTTGGCGCCAGCAATACCGATGTGGTCTAGCGCGCTCCAAGCGTCGCGATGGGACGCTGCTCGCTGCTCCACATCAACCCCACCGCTATCTATTAGCCAAAAGCCATCGGGCAGCAGCACGTCCGGCAGAGTTGCTGCTAGATCGAATTCGAACTGAACACCTTCCAGTCCGGCTTGAGCGAACCCAAGCCGCTGCAGATGCTCAATTCGGCTGCCGTCGCGGTGAAACGCTCGCACCGATAGGTTCATCGTCTGATCCGTAGCTTGCCTGCGCCTGAGGGAACGCTCAGCCCACGCTACGGCGTCGGCGATCAGAGTCTCGGCTGCGGGGAGTGCTTCGACCCAGACTTCGTTCGACCCTACGAACCACGCGACTGCCTGAACATCGCCTCCCACCTCCCAGAAGCGGATCGCCTGCTTGGCCCCGTATTGTCCGCGGAGCTCCCAGGCGATGTCACCTGGATGCCAGGTCGCGCCCAGCGGGAACCGCGCGGCAAGCGATCGACTGGCAAAATCTAATAACGCGGTGAGATCATCCTCACCTGCATACTGGTGTCTGGTCAGCGAAGTGGACGAGCGCATCTTGCAATCGTTAATCGGAGCGTTGAGGCCTGTCACGTCGAGCAGATTGGCTTGTGAACCGCAGCGGGTGGCCTAGGATCAACCCATGATTGGTTTTGTGGCAGTCTGAACTTCGCTCTCGGGCCCATACCCGTCGCCGCGGCTCCGAGATCCGCGGCTGCGATGAGCATTGCCTCTATGAGGCGCACCTCCATCAGAGCGAACCAGCAATGACTTATACGATCGCGCATGCCGCAAATCCCGGCGAAGCTTACTCTGCCATCTGGGCGCCACTTCTCGCTTTCAATCAGACAGTCGCGAGCGGGGCGGAAGGGACGCCCTTTGCGCTGACCCTAAGAAACGAATCTGACACCGAAGTCGCCGGAGGGCTCTGGGGCTTAACGCTCTGGGGCTCTTTCTACATCGGACTCGTGATCGTTCCCGAAGAGGCCCGTGGCCAAGGTCTAGGTCGAGAGCTCATGCGTCAGGCCGAAATTGAAGCGCTTAAGCAGAACTGCCGGCACCTATGGCTGGACACCTATGCCTTTCAGGCGCGGGGCTTCTATGAGCGGCTCGGCTTTGAGGTGTTCGGTGAGTTGGACGGTCCGGCGCCTGTTTTCCCCCGGTACTTCATGCGCAAGCAGCTCATGTCACAATAAGCCGAGCGTGGGGCCTCGTCAGCCGCCCGCACTTTGGCGTCCGTGTGGCAGGTGGCAATGCTACCGAGCGATGGCGGCCTGCCCCGCGGCCGCCTCGCGCCACTACCTGGCCTTACCTCTCGGCCGAAAGCCGCACACTGGGAAGCAGGGGATGAGAGGCCGGTCCCGGCCCCCCCTTGGGCACCCGGACGTTTAGTGCGCGAACCCTTGGTTCAGGACTGGGAAGGGGCCCGCAGGGGCATCGACCCCAAGGAAGAGACAGAGACGCTCCCAACCTTCGCCTTCCGCGACGCGGAGCTCCAGCAGGTCTTGAGGCCGCTGAGCGAAGTACCGCCGCACCTCTGCGTGGTGTCGCTCAAACGAGCTGACTAGTATCTGCGGGTCGAACCCGACAGTCTCATAGATCGCCATCCGGCGAGCAATGCGCTCGTGTTCGCCTAGTATGGGGCGCGGGTTGCGGCGGTGAGACCGCTCCATTGAGGCAAGCCAGCTCTCTACAGAGCGCGTCGTCAGCACGAACTTTGAGCCAGGGAATACGTAGTCCAGGTACTTGAAGTGGAGAACGACCGTGTTCCCCGATCCGCCTCGTAGATTGCGGAGCGCTTCAAAGCTCGGGTCCTGCTCAACGGGACCGCAGCCCAGACGTCGGAGGCTGGCGCAGAAGGACGTATTCCCCGTCCGAGCCAATCCAAGGCCCCAACACCGGGGCGGTCTCTGCATCAATGGCCCTCCTCGTTGTCCCCACCTGCGCGCGGCGTTCCCCGTTCCGGTCCTTGGGCGCTCTCGCTTCCGGGTATACTTCTTGTGCATGCGTGAATGGCTGCACGATATCCCGGACGTCATCATTACCGAGCGGCTGCTGATCCGTCCGCCCAAGGCCGGAGACGGTGCGGCCTACTTCCAGGCGATCGTTGAGAGCCTGGATGATCTGCGCAAGTGGCCAGCTGCTATGGGATGGGCATTGGCGGAGCAGACACCCGAAGGAACAGAGGCGTTCTGCCAAGCCTGCCGCATTGCCTTCGACGAAAAACAAGACTTTCCGCTCCTCATCACCTTGCGCGACGATCAGACCATCGTGGGTTCAAGCGGCCTCCACAGGCCAGACTGGAGCGTGCCCAAGCTCGAGATTGGCTGGTGGCCGGTCAGGGTAATGCCGGCCTGGTCGCAGAGTGGAGAGTTCGACGAGGAAGGGGCGCTGGCCTTTTTCACGCGGCCGACCCGCCGCTAAGACGTGCCGCGACGGACGGCGCCGGTGGGGCGCAACTGCAGGAGTAAAAGCATTGGGCGGCAGCGCTCCCTCGAGCAAAGGCGCTACTTGACTCTTATTTCGATAGTTAGCTAAATATCGAATATGAGCGGCATCTTTAAAGCGTTAGCGGATCCCACCCGACGGCGAGTGCTTCAGCTTTTAAAGGAGCGCCCCATGACGGCTGGCGAGCTAGCGGCCCATTTCCCCGTTTCTAAGGCAACGATGTCGGCCCATTTCGCGGTGCTGCGTCAGGCCGATCTCATCGACTCCGAAAGGCGCGGCAAGGCGATCACCTACAGGCTCAGGCTTTCGGTTCTCGAGGACGCGCTGCTGGGTTTCGCTGAGGGGTTCGGAATAGGGCATAACCGGTTGACGGCCGCGCTGCCGGCGGTGGCGGCCAAGTCGGGGGAAGACCCTGCATGAACCATCATGTGAAGTATGTGTTGGTGATGGCGACAATCGCCACCGCCGCCTTCGCCCTGTCTGCGATCGGGTGGCGCATCCATCTGGTTGTAGTGCAGGAGGTCGCTTTTCGGCCGCGGCCCCTTGCGCCTCTCATCCTCCTTGCGATCCCTATCATTCTTGCCGGCGTCCTACTGGCTGCCGAGCGCCAGTTGGCCGATTACAAGCCGGGCATATCGCAAGACAACCCGCGGCATACCCAGGCTGCCTTGATCTTCACTTATCTCTTCGTAGCCGCCTGCACTGCTTGGATGGGTCTCCTCTATGTTGAGCGCCCACCGCCGGGCGGCGAGGTCCTCATCCGCTATGCCGTAACCCTGCTCGGGGCAGCGATGGCGGTCCGCGGCAACTTCTTCGCCAAGCTTAGCCCGCCACCTTTAGAGCCACCGGTTGATTCTGCCGCCTGGACACTGTTCGCCCGGCGGATGGCGCGGGTCTCCGTGGCGGCAGGATTGGGGCTCATTGCCGCCGCCATTAGCCTACCGCTATCAGCGCTTTTCATTGCCAGCCTGACCGCAGGCCCGCTGCTGGTCGCGATCAACCTGGTACTGAGGCGGCAGATGAAGCATGCCTCATCCGAGTGATCGGTGGGGATGCGCAATATCGCATGTCCGGACAGCGCCCGTTAGGTTGATCTGGGAGATCTGTAGAGCTGGCGGCGATGCCGCAGTGCGCCAAGACCGGACCCTGACGGATCGCCCTAAAGCGGTCCAAGCGGGATGTATCCGGCGCTCACCTGCGTAGCGGCTGGCCTGCCTGGGTTAGCTGGCGAGCAGGACGGACGCCGCACCCCATGTCCTTGAGCCATTGCGCCGCCACCGCCCTTGGGTTGCCAGTGGCGACATCTGGATAGATCCGGTCTTCTTCACGCCTGCCTGTCCTGTCCTCGCCCCACGCCGTGCTAACCACCAGCGCGGCGCCATCACTCAAGGGGAACACGCCATTCGCGGTGATCAGACCTGCAGATGGCAAGCCCACAATTATAGTGCTGGGCCGACCTCGCAGAGCCAAGGTGGTGAACTCTCCCGAACTCGCGGTGCGAGGGCCGATGATCACAACGAGCGGAGCATCCGACGATTTCAATGGAAGTGTCGTGAGATGAAGATGAGGTTCGCTATCGCTCGGGACAGCTTCACCTGCGCTCACCGTCCAGAAGCCCCTATGGCCTTCCGGTGAAACGAACGCGCCGAAGGGAGGCTCGCCGAGAACGCCTATAATCGCGTTTAACATCGGCCACATGTTTCCGCCGGTGTTTGCGCTGAGATCCACCACCCAGCCACACACGCCCCTGGCGTCCGCCGCCGCCATCGCCTGTCGCCCAGCCTCAGCGAAACCTCGCTGAAGTGGAACGCCACCGGCAAATGGCGGAACGGCGACGGTCGCAACCCCGCCCTCGAAGCTAACAGAGGGAACCGCCAGATTTCTTGGCGCGCCAGTGACGGCATCGCGGCCCTCCATCTGTCGCCGTACAGCCTCGGGAGACATGAGGAAGGTGTGCCGTTCCCCTATGCTGGCGATGACGTGCCGGATGGCCGGGTATGTCTCTGCCGGCTCGCTCGCGCCTTCCGACAGGCTGCGGGCCTCGGCCTCCAAGGTCGGCCAATCGACATGATGTCGATTGATGTGACGAGCCTTAAGAAGTTCGATGGCGCTGGATAGGTACGCTTGTGGATCGGAAACCTGTGCATGCGCGGGCCCCATCCCGGCGATGGCAAACGCAACCAGCGCGAACCTGAACAAAGTAGCGGGTCGCACACAAGTTCTCCGGGTGTAGCACGCATATGAACTACCTTGCCGGTTGAGCGGCCATGCCGCAAGGCTTCGGCCTGTTGCGATAGACCGGCTTTGCAGGGCCAGAGGGCGCCACTTGCGGTCATTGGATGGCCGCCGGATTCCAGACATTGCTCAGCCGGGACGAAGGTCCGGTTGCCGACCCGTTGGCCACGGCTGACTCCGCCCCTAGCGGACAATCAGTTGGAACGCTTTCTGAATGGTCGCCGCCGGGGCAGATGATACTCACCTGGTACGAGCGGAACCGGGAGCGCGTCGATGGTGGATTTCAAACCGAAAAAGTTGCTCCTTCGAGCCCTTGCCGGAGAGCGCACGGAACGACCACCGATCTGGCTGATGCGACAGGCCGGCCGCTACCTGCCGGAGTACCATGTGACCCGAGCCCAGGCTGGCGGAATGCTGGAGCTGTGCAACTCGCCGGAACATGCGGTGGAGGTGACGCTGCAGCCGATCCGGCGGTTTGGCTTCGACGCCGCCATCCTGTTCGCCGACCTGCCGCAGATCGCAGCCGCGCTGGGTCAAACGCTTGAGTACAAGGAGGGCGAAGGTCCGGTGCTGTCGCCGCCGATCCGCTCCCCCGCCGACATCGCGCGGCTCAGCCTCTCGCGGCTGCACGAGGAGTTGGCCCCGATTTATGAGACCGTGCGCCGGTTGACCGTCGCCTTGCCCTCGAACGTCACCTTGATCGGCTATGCGGGCGCACCTTGGACCGTGGCCACCTACATGGTCGAAGGTCGAGGCGGCGGGCCTACGGACCATGCCATCATCAAGCAGTGGGCCTTGAGCGATCCCGACGGGTTCCAGCCGCTGATCGACTTGCTGACTGACGCCATCATCCAGTTCTTGGACCGACAGATCGAGGCCGGGGCCGAAGCGATCCAACTATTTGAAAGCTGGGCCGGACTCCTGCCCGACGTGTTCTTCGACCTGTGGTGTGTACGGCCGGTGGCAAAGATCATACAGGCGCTGAAGGCCAAGCATCCGGAGACGCCGATCATCACCTTCCCGCGCGGCGCGGGCCTGCGATACGACGGCTATGCCCAGGCGACGGGGGCTGACGGTATCGGCTTGGACGGCACGGTCCCGCTAGCTTGGGCGGCCGAACATATCCAGGCCGGCCTGGGGCGGTGCGTGCAGGGCAACTTGGACAATCAGCTGTTGGTGGCAGGAGGCCCCGCCCTGCCGGCAGAGACGGATCGAATTCTTGCCGCCCTAGGCCGGGGGCCTTTCATCTTCAATTTGGGCCACGGAATTTTGAAGACCACACCCCCGGAACATGTCGATGCATTGGTGCGCCAGGTCCAGTCATGGCGCGCCTAGACCCAACACGTCATGTCCGATCTCGTCGTCCGCAGACGCTCTCACGTCATCTGTTAGGCAGCGCGGCAGCCCGCGCAACATACGGCGCAACTTCCGCTCCCCACCTACCGCGGTGCTTCAGGACGTCCGCATTGCGGCCGCCCGCTCGACGATGAGCGCCGTGACAGGGATGCGCCACTTGCGGTCATTGGCTGACGGCCGGATTCCGGACATTGCTCAGCCGGGACGAAGGTCCGACTGCAGGCTCGTTGGCCACGGCTGAACCCGACCCTGAGCGGAAGTTGGTCGCGCTTCACAGAGGCCTGTATTCGCCGTCGATCAGAACCGGCACGACGCTGCTCGATTGGACTTCAAGTGCGACCTCAACGTCGGCTCCGAACCCGCGGTCGATCAGCTCTCGCCCGGAGATGCTCCCACGCACCAGGGACCCAAGACCTCGTCCAGTCGCCGCGTAGGATGCGCGCGCTAACGTGGCTTCCGAGGACTCAAGCCCCTCCAAGGCGCCGATGATCGCACCGGCGCCGAGCCAATCCTCGATAGCGGGCCGCAGACTCTGATCAGGCCATCGTTCGCCGGCAGCGATGACCGCGACCAAACCTGCGCCCGCTGCGGCGCCGGCTGCTTTCGCAACGGCCGCCGCATTGCGGAGCGAGCCGCAATATGTGGGGACGGCGCCGGTGGCCAGCGACAAGCGCGACCCGTTCGGAGACGGAAGTAAAACCCGCGCGCCGGGGCTGACATTCCGCAGGCTTGACGGCGAGAGGCTTAGCTGCCCGCCAAGAGCTCGCTTCGGCGAAGCAAGGATCGCACCGCGTGCCCGAGCTTCGGCGGCGGCGGCCTCCGGGTCGCCGTACTGAAATGGGATTACCGATGCGGCACGATCGACAGCAATACTAACCGCCGTTGAGAACGACAGGACGTCGACTATGACGAATGCCGCCGCCTTCGACGCCCAGGCCTCAACGCCGGCCAATCCCCATTCGCAAACAACCTGGACCATACCGTTTGATGCCATGGCGCATGTTGGCTAGCCACCCCTCGAGGCGTTTAGAGGGTTGGCTTGAAGGCAAGCACGGGGAGACCCGCGCCAACCGGGGATCACGCGCCCAAAGGCAGAACCCGCCGCCCGGCCCCTGGGGGACGCACGCCGGGCATCCGGCTCACCGGCAGGCAAGATCCCTATTCAAGTTGCGGTCGCCATTCACAAGCCGCAGGAATGGATGTGAGAGTGCCTGGGGAGGCCGATATGAAACTGGAGCTCACGCGCATCCGAGTCGGAGATACCAAGATCAGGATGTGCCTCGGCCTGATCCTGGCGACCTCCTTCGCCGCGGTCAGCATGCAAGCGCTCGCAGCAACCCAACCGACAGGAGACGCAGCGCCGTTACCGGATCGTCTGGAAAGTCATTTGCATGCCTTCGTGGCGACGGTGAACGCGGGTGACCCGACGGCCGTTCGCCGCTTCCGCGAGGACTCCATGTCCGAGGGATTTGCCAACAACGTCCCATTCAGTGGGCTGGTTGATTATTTCCAAGGCCAGCGCCGCGTTACTGGCGGTGTCGATTTCGTTGGCGCGCAGCTTGACCCCTTGGACCCTGGGATCGTTGTGCTTGCCGTTCGAGACCGCGTCTACGGCGGCGTGCACGGCGTTAAGCTGCCGTTTGAACCCGGTGGGGACTACAGGCTTTCGATGGTGGAGACAGCGGGCACCCCGGCCTGGGCCATTTCGTCCGAGCCGATCCGCTCATCAAACCAGGTCGCCGACAACATCCGGGCGGCGATTGATAGGGGCTGCAAGGCCAACGTGTTCTCCGGCGCCGTCCTTGTGGCGCGGAATGAGCAGGTGGTGCTCCAGCAGGCCTGTGGGGAAGCCAGCCGGCGCTATCACGTCAGCAATACGGTCGATACGCGGTTCAACTTGGCATCAATGAACAAGATGTTCACTGCCGTCGCCGTGATGCAGCTCGTTGAGCAGGGTCGCTTGTCCCTCGATGATCACCTCAGCGAATATACCGACGAAACCTGGTTGCCACGAGAGATCAGCGACAAGATCACGATAAGGCACCTCTTGACCCACAGCAGTGGCCTCGGGAGCTTCCTGGCTGGGTGGCGCAAAGCTCCACGGGACGCCTATCGGCAGGTGGACGACTACAAGCCCCTCGTTCACGGTGAGAAGCTGGCCTTCGAACCGGGGACGGCCTTTCAGTACAGCGATACCGGCATGCTGCTGCTCGGCGCGGTGATCGAGAAGGTCTCGACTGAAAACTATTTCGATTATGTGCAGCAGCATATCTTCGCGCCGGCCGGCATGATGGACACGGATAGCTATTCTCTGGACGATCCCGTCGAGAGGGTGGCTATGGGATATGTCCCAGCGCCCGACGATCCCAACGCTTGGCGTGAGAACACCTCAATGATCCTCATGCGCGGGTGCCCGGCGGGCGGCGGTTATTCGACCGTCGGCGATCTCTTTCGGTTCGCTCGCGCCCTAGAGACCGGGAGGCTGGTCTCACCTGCTTCGCTGAAGATCCTGTGGACCAATCATCGCCCCAATGACTATGGCGCCGGCTTTGAAGTCGAAGACAGCGCAGCTGGTCGGCTGGTCGGACATTCCGGCTTCGATCGGGGTGTCAGCACACAGCTGAGGCTCTATCTGGACAAGGGCTACGTCGTGGTCGTGCTGTCGAACATCCAGCGAGGAGCGCCCACCCTGGCCGGGACCATCAGCAATGAGATCGCCACATCGCACTGAGTGGTGGCTAAGAGGCCATTGAACTGATGAGGAGCTGAAGTCCGCCCCTCTCTCGGGCTTCTGCGCGGTCTCCTTTCCGGTGCGATGACCCTTACGCGTTTGAATGGCCGCCTGGCGCCACGAGCGGAACCTTGGGTCGAACGAGGAAGCAGACTCCCTAGGCAGGCCCCGGCAAGGACCCTCGGCATTCGATGGCGCCGCCCGCCGCGCCTGTCGTACGCTGACGCTCAAGCGAACGTCAAAATGAAGCGGAGCTGAAGTTGGCTCCGTTGCCTCGTCGGGCGAAGCCTGCTCTCTGGGGGCAGGAGGGCGTGGTGAATGCGGTCTGGGCGGGTTGTAGTCCTCAATGGTGTCGGCAGCGTGGGGAAGTCGTCCACGGCCCGGGCGCTGCAGAAGATCACCACAGTTCCCTTTTTGCACGTTGCGATGGATCAGTTCATCGACATGGTGCCGGCTCGACTCCTCGATGGCGAAGAAGGTCTGCGCTTCGAGCACAGCGAGGAGGACGGCCGACCCTCGGTGATGGTTTCCACCGGGTTGGCCTTCGACCGGGTGATGGACGGTATGCGCCACGCCGTCGCGGCAATGGCCGCGCGAGGGAACAACCTCATCGTCGACGACGTATTCTGGAACGGCGAGGAATGCGAATACCGCCTCCTCCTGGGGGAGCAGCAAGTTCAAATCGTAGGCCTCTTTGCACCGTTGGAGGTGATCGAGGATCGTGAGCGTGCCCGTAGCGACCGCATGCCGGGTCTCGCGCGCTGGCAGTATCCGCGAGTCCATCAGGGCGTCGTCTATGACCTTTGCGTCGACATGACCGACACCACGCCTGCGGAGGCCGCCACCATCATCCAGAAAAGCCTCAGGCTATAAATCCGGTCGTCTGATCGGCGCCAGCAGCTGAACTTCACGGCAAACCGGAAAGCGGACTTTCAGCGCTGGCAGTTTGTCGGCTCGCAGGCAAATCTATGGCTCGGCTTTGGGGCAGGGGCGCATGGAGCAACCGCGGTTCACAACTCCCCGATTGATCTTACGCCCGCGGGAGCTGGGCGACTTGGCCGCTTGTGTCGAGATCAATAGCGACCCGGCCGTCATGCGTTACATCGGTCCTATCTGGCCCCCTGACCAGCAGCGGACACATCTAGCAAAGCAGATCGATGACGACCTCGGCCCCGGGCTGGGCCATTGGACGATCAGGCTCCGCGACGGGAATGAAGTGCTCGGCTGGGTGATGCTCGCGCAGGCGGAGCGCAGCGCTGAGCCTGAACTTGGCTATCGCCTGAAGCCGGCTGCTTGGGGGCGAGGCATCGCCACCGAGGCGGCGCGGACAGTTCTTGACTATGGGCTGGTGGAGCGCCGCCTTGGAAGCGTTCACGCGATCGCACACCGGGACAACATCGCTTCTCACAAAGTGCTTCGCACGCTCGGCTTCGAGGCCGTTGGCGCGGCAACCCGAGGACCGCTTCCGGAGATCCTTTTCCGTATCCGTGGAAGGTAAGCGCGGCATAGGGGCCGATCGGCGCCACGAGCGGAAGTTTAAGGTCGGCCGGTGTGTGGCCTGACGATGTCGGGTATCACGGCTCACCATCGACCAGAATTAGGCGGCTCGTCGTCGAGCGGTGTCGGCGGGCAAACAGATCTTGTGCCTCTGGATCCGTGAGAAAAGCTCGGGCGTGAATTCGCGACGGGAATTCCAGGATCACCAAGCGCTGGGGCGACCACTCTCCTTCCATCACGACGGGATCCGCACCCTTGGACGCGTAGCGGCCGCCATGTTTGGCGATGAAGGCCGGGATGGCCTCGACGTACGGAAGAAATTCTCCGAGGTCGTTCACCGTGAGATCGAGCACCAAGTATGCCGTCATGCCATCCCCACTTCCGCCTGCGGACGATACCCTAGCGCCACTTGCAGATACTGGCGCGTTGTCGAATAGCTGGCGCTCGTACTCACCTGACGGTCTAGCGATGCGGCGCTTCTTCATCATCGGAACTGCGCACCTCGACAATGCTGATCTCTTCGGTGCTCTCGAGACGGCGCTTGACCGGGCAGACCCCGATCAACTGATCGTCGAAATTCCAGACGATGCGGTCTTGCGAGGCGATCTTGTCCACCAAAAACCCGAGATGGTCTGCGCCTGTCGCTGGGCGTTTCGCCGCGGAACACCAGTTCGGGGTCACGAGCCAGCCGGACCAACAATCCTTCGCGGCGACCTTCAGCCACAGCGTGCGGCTGAACTCATTGCGGAAATGGACCGCTTAGTCGCGGGCCTTAGCGTTCGGGTGTCGATCGACCTGTTTTGCGCTCGGCGGGAGCCGGTAACTGGTGCGGAGAAGCAGCTGAGGGCCGTCATCGACGAGCTGGTAGACCCAGCTCTTGCCGCAGATCGCACGAAAGGCGTGATCGAAGGAGTACACGACGTGGCAGCGTCCACCGGCAAGATCGTGGTGATCTGCGGTGGCGCCCATGTTTCTCGCGTTGCAGCTGCGCTGCCCGGAGCCCGTATCGTCCACGGCGACTACTTCTTCTGAGCGCCAAGAGCAGACGTTGGTGAACTGGCGGGAAGTTGCCACTATGGGTGCATGTGGCGCACCCTTTTCATTGTTGCGATGGCTGCAGCTCAGCCTGCAGCTGCTCAACCCAGTCAGCCGCCCGCCAAGGCCGTCGATCTGCTGCAGGCTCTGGCAGCAGACGTCGTAGCCGTCAGGCGCTACGAATCTTTTGGGACAGACCTAAGCCGCGGCTACGAGCTCGACACGAGGCCTCGACAAAATGTGTATGGCGACTGCCGGTCGCAGCGAGTCTTCTTCTTCGAGCCGGCGTTTCGCCGTCATGACGTGCGCGAGACAGATCTCGACCAGCTTGTCGTCATCAATCGATATCGAAGGCCTGGATGGAAGGACGACAAATCGCCCCGCGACTGCGGAGAACCATCTGAGGCGATCTGGATCCGCGCAAAGGATGACTACACCTTCAACCGGTCGGCGCTTTATCTGAATTTCGTTCAGGAGAAGGCACTAAACAGGGACATATCCCCGCCTCGGGGGTTCAAGTTTACTTGCATAGACTCGGACAGTCCTTGTTCAGAATCTCTTGAGAAGCTGAGCAAGGCGTTCACGGTATCCGACGCGGAGGTGTCATGGGACTGGGAGGAGCGCAAGGTTGTGCTCGCCCAGACTGAGCTCCCAGACGTCCCCAGGTTTATTCTAACCATCAATATCAGTGAGGTTGGATTGGTTGAGCGGGTCGACCTGGAAATCCCAGTCCCCCGCTACCCTGGCCAAGCGTCACTGCACTGACCACACGCCTGACCCCTGTTTCGGTCCCGACTGCGTGCAACGAGATCGCGGCTCGACAATTCGCTCGGAAGGCGGGAGGGCCGGAGAGCGCCACTTGCAGACATAGGCTCCGAGCCGGAATCCGGACATTCCACGAGCGGGGGATGAGAGTCAGACTGCAGGCCAGGCTAGGGTGGGTTCGCCAGCTGCGGACGTCTCGCAGCTCGTCGACGCGCTGGCTCACTCTGGGTCACGCTAGCTATGGCTAACCTAGTGCGCCAGCAAGCCAGGAGTATCATTGTGCGAGATCCGATACGCCGTTTCCTCCATCGAGGACTTGAAGTTAGCGGCCTAATCGGTCCGCTTCACCGCCGTCAGGAGAGGCGCCACGCGGAGCTCTCAAGTGAGCCACACGAAGATGGATTGCCGATGCCGCCTGCCGCTCTGATCGGCGCGGTGGCCGGAACGGGTTCTCAACGGTGGTATTCTCAGAGGGGAAAGCATGACGCAGCTTGGTTCACCTCAATGGCCACAAGCCATGGCGTCACATTAGCCGGCGCGCGCGTTTGGGACCTTGGCTGTGGGTGTGGCCGCATCGCCCGCTGGATCGCTCCGGATATCCTCACGTCTGGCGGCGACTTCATTGGCACTGACATCAACAAGGAGCTTGTGCGCTGGTGCGAGGCCAACCTGCCCGGCCGCTACATCCGCAACAGCCTCCAACCTCCCGCCAAAATCCCGGATGGCGACCGAGACGTCGCCTACGCCTACTCCGTGTTTACTCATCTTCGAGAACCTGCCCTCCGGGCGTGGCTGGCCGAGATCGCAAGAGTGCTGAGGCCGGGGGGACTCGCCCTGCTGACATTCCACGATGAAGCCTACGCAGCCGCATGGGGCCCAGAGGCGGTTCGCCTCTCGCTTCAGTCACAGCCGCTCGTCATCTTCAACGATGCGCTGGAAGGCTCGAACTATCTCTCAACCTGGATGCACCGGTCGGCATTCGTTACTTTCGCCGAAGAGCAGTTTACTATTCGGGAAATTGTACCCGGGCGTCGCGACGAACCGGTGCAGGCTATGGCCGTCCTTGAGAAGCGTTCCGGCCGCGCCCCTCGCTAGGTTCAATGAGGTTGTCGCAGCCTTAGCGAGGCAAGACGACTTCGCGCCAGTAGCTGTCACCGGCTCAGAGCCGGCTTGCGGACATTGCTTGCGCAGCCCGCTGCGAGAAACTTCATAGGCTTGTTGCCACTCCATTGCCGCCGTTGCGGCTGGGTGGCAGGTTCGCTTATGCGCCTTTTGATTGGCCTGACCTTGTGCGTGAGCCTCTTCGGGAGCTGGGGGCAAGACGCCCATGGGCAAACAGCATCGGTCTCCAAAACGCGCGCAACCGTCCGCGAAATGGCGTTCGATCCGGCCCTGTACTTCCCCTCGCCTTACGTCGCCGACAGGTCAATCATCAAGATCACCTACACAGGGGACGACTATGGCTGGCCGGTCTACGCCATCGCTGTGGCGGAAGGATGCGTCGATCGGGAGGATGTTCAGCAGGACAACTGCACCGCCCGCCTCCGGGCGCGCATGGTCAGGGCGCCTGCACCCGTCGACCTCACCAGACCTCGTCAGCGCGGCTCCTATCTGATCGGTGAGATCGTGGCGAAAGGCGCGGTGTCTGCTGACCAAATCCGGACCGCGCTGACCGAGATCAACCCGGAGTGGGTCGAGGCTGATCTGAGGACCTGCCCAGGTGCACTGGACGTTCTGAAGCGATCAAGCGAGGCGGTTTGGGTTCCGGAAGCCGTCGCCGAGCCAGACTCCGATGCGGGCTATGTAGAAATCATCCTTCACGCTGACATCATCGAGGTTGAGCTCCGGCAATACGCTAGAAGGGCGAGCTATCGCGGCCGGATCGCAGAGGATTCTCCTGCGGCTTGGGTTGAGAGCCTGGCAGCGGTGCTTGAGCCTTGCTGGAGCCCCGCGAGCGTTGCCGCCCCATGGTCCAAGGACGGGCAATAGGATACCGACGTGACCTTGAGCTCATGCCTTTCTCGGCCGGGCGTAGCTGGCTGGCGAACCCCATGGACTGCTCGGCGCCAACAGCCGACGTTGCCTCGATGCCCAAAAGCGGACGCCGCGGCCCACTAAGGTGCTAGTCGCTGAGCGCAGCACGCCGAATGAGGTCTAGCTCCACAGCGCTCATCACCTGAGCCTCGAACAGCAGCAGGAATTCCTCCGACAGGTCCGAACCGAACATCAGCGGATCGTCGCTGTTCACTGTCACCCGCACGCCAGCGTCGTACAGTCTACGGATTGGGTGCTCCTCAATCCGCTTCACGCGACCGAGCTTGAGGTTCGAGGTCGGGCAGAGGTTAAGCCGCACGCCTGCGTCTGCCAGGAAGCGCATGGCCGCGGAACTTTCAGCCGCTGCGATCCCATGCTGGACCTCGTCCAGCTCCAAGACCTCAACCGCCCGCACCACGTCATCGGCGGCTCCCCACTCCCCGACATGACATTTCAGGATCAGCCCCGCCGCCTTGGCGCGGCGATAGACTCCCTTGAACGCCTCGACAGGACGCGCGAGTTCATCACCGTAAAGGTCAAAGGTCCTGAAGGTCCCAAGCTCCAGAAGCGGTTCTGCCCAAGCTTCCACCTTTTCGGGCCTCGAACCGCGCGAGGCCCCCAGTTGCGGCAGCCAGTCAACCGCTGGCGCCTCCCGCCGATGGATGTCCTTCAGCCAAGTCCAGGCGTCGGCGGGTGTCGCCCATTCCCGGGCCACCACGGCGACGTCCAGTCCCATGTCGATCCGGGCCACCCCGTCGCGCACGCACTGCACGAAGGTCGCCTCAAACGGCAAGGCTCTGCGGCCAGGCGCCTTGAACACCGGCCCGACATACGCCTCGTTCCAAGCATGCATCTCGTCCATGGAACCGAGCACGCCCTGAAGGGGCGGAATGTCTTGCCCCGTGCGAGCGCGTATATGCGCCCGGCAACCACCCAGATATGCATGAACATGTAGATCGGCCTTCGGAACCCGACGCAGAGTAGCCAGATCGCCACTCTCCAGCCCGGCGATGAATCGCGCACTTTCGCTTGATGGCGAGACTGAGCCATCGTCGGTCTTTGAAGCTTCCATAGGGAGTCCCTAGCCGCCTTTCACGACAGGCGTTCTCAAGGGCTCCGGCCCTGCAAGCCGACAAGTGCCAAAGAACCGCAGGAGCCGCGCCCATCAGGAGGGCCGCCGAGTCTCCTTGGCACCATTTGCTGTCATTG
>CALEOQ010000141.1 GCA_937910255.1 uncultured Caulobacteraceae bacterium
GGTATGAGTGGTGTTGAGTTGTTTTTTTTTTCAAGCAGAAGACGGCATACGAGATTACGACGTGACTGGAGTTCAGACGTGTGCTCTTCCGATCTCGCACCTGCCGTCCACGCGCCATGTGGGCAAGGCCTTCAAGCTGACCAAGCTGGCCGGCGCCTACTGGCGTGGTGATCACCGCAACGCCCAGCTGCAGCGCATCTATGGCACGGCCTGGGCCACCGAGGCCGACCTGGAGGCCTATATCCAGCGGGTCGAGGAGGCCGAGAAGCGCGACCACCGCAAGATCGGCAAGGCCATGGACCTCTTCCACATCCAGGAAGAGGGCAAGGGCATGGTGTTTTGGCACGCCAAGGGCTGGACCCTCTATCGGGCGGTGGAGGACTATATCCGCCGGCGCCTCACCAAGGACGGCTACCAGGAGGTCAAGACGCCCCAGATCCTGGACCGCTCGCTCTGGGAGGCCTCAGGCCACTGGGAGAAGTTCGGCGCCAACATGTTCGTCTGCGAGACCGAGGAGGGCGAGAGCCTGGCCGTCAAGCCGATGAACTGCCCCGGTCACGTGCAGATCTTCAATGTCGGCCAGAAATCCTATCGCGACCTGCCGCTGCGCATGGCCGAGTTCGGCGCCTGTCACCGCTACGAGCCCTCGGGCGCTCTGCACGGCATCATGCGGGTGCGCGGCTTCACCCAGGACGACGCCCACATCTTCTGCCGCGAGGACCAGGTCGAGGAGGAGACGAAGCGCTTCGTCCGCCTGCTGAATTCGGCCTATGCCGATTTCGGGGTGGAGCTGCATTCGGTGAAGCTGGCCCTGCGGCCGGACCTGCGGGCCGGCACCGACGAGATCTGGGATCTGGCCGAGCAGAAGCTGGAGCGCGCCGCCCGCCAGGCGGTGAATATGGGCGTCGAGCACCTGCCCGGCGAAGGCGCCTTCTATGGCCCCAAGCTGGAATTCCACCTGCGCGACGCCATCGGCCGCACCTGGCAGTGCGGCACCCTGCAGCTGGACTTCGTCCTGCCTGAACGGCTGGAGGCCGAATATGTGGCCGAGGATGGCTCCAAGCAGCGACCGGTCATGCTGCACCGGGCCATCGCCGGCTCCATGGAGCGCTTCATCGGCATGTTGATCGAGAACTATGCCGGCGCCTTCCCGCTGTGGCTGGCGCCCACCCAGGTGGTGGTGGCGACGATCACCTCGGACGCCGACGATTTCGCCCGGACGGCGGCGGCCAAGCTGAAGGCCGCGGGGCTGCGGGTCGAGACCGACCTGCGCAACGAGAAGATCAACTACAAGATCCGTGAGCACAGCTTGGCCAAGGCGCCGGTGATCGCCGTGGTCGGCCGGCGTGAGGCCGAGGAGGGCAAGGTCGCCCTGCGCCGCCTCGGATCGCAGGGCCAGGAGATCCTCACCCTGGAGGAAGCCGTCTTGCGGCTTGCCTCCGAGGCGCTTCCGCCTGATGTTGAGCGCGAAGCTCGCGGCGAGGCGGATACCTGGGGGTCCGCCGAGGCCATGGAGGCTGGATGAACGATATCGGCGCATCGTTTGTGGCGGTCGAGACCGCCCCGACGCCGCATGGGATCGCCGAAGGTGCGCGCATCTCGGTGATCATGGTGGTGTACATGACGGGCGAGGCTCTGGAGCAGAGCCTCGCCTGCGTGCTCGACGATCGCCACGTGGCCGAGTTCATCGTCGTGGATAACGGCTCGGACGCCCGCGAGGCGGCCATCCTCGACGCCTATGCCGAACGCCATCCGCAAATGCGGCTGTTGCGCGGCCAGGGCAATGTGGGCTTCGCCCGCGGGGCCAATCTGGGCGCGGCGGCGGCGGTGGGCGAGGTGCTGATCTTCCTCAATCCCGACGCCTTCCTGCAGCCCGGGGGGGCCGGGGCGCTGGCCAAGGCCGTGCTCGACGGCGGGACCATGCGCCTGGTGGGCGGCCGGGTGCTCAACGCCGACCGCACCGAACAGCGCGGCGCCCGCCGGGGCGAGATCACGCCGATGGCGGCGCTGTTGTCCCTGAGCGGCCTCACCCGCCGGGCCTCGCTGCGTCGCTATGAGGTCCATTGGGAGAATGAGGCGGCGCCGGCCGCCCTCTGCCCCGTGCCGACCATTTCCGGCGCCTTCTTCGCCATGCGCCGGGCCGGCTATGCTCGCCTGGGCGGGTTCGATGAAGGCTATTTCCTGCACGTCGAGGATATCGACCTCTGCTGGCGGGTGCGCGAAGCCGGCGGCGAGGTCATGTTTCACCCCAAGGCCGAGGTGATCCACCTGGGGCACACCAGCCGGGCCAGCCCTCTGCGGGTCGAGCTCTATAAGGGCATGGGCCTGGCCCGCTATTTCCGTAAGCGCGCCGATGGACTGGGCGAGGCCTTGGCCGCCTGGCTGCTCTGGCCCCTGGTGGTCGGCGCCGCCGTGGCCCGGCCGTTGCTCTGGCGGCTGACCGGCCGGGCGATCTAGCTAGACCTTCGGGAACCCGCCGGCCCGGCTGACCGAGGCCGCAGGCGGCTTGCCCAGCAGGCCGGCCATCCACTGGGCGGTGTCGATCAGGGCGTCCAGGTCATAGCCGGTCTCGAAGCCGGCGCGCTCCAGCATGTAGACCAGATCCTCGGTCCCGATATTGCCGGTGGCGTCCGGGGCGAACGGACAGCCGCCGAGCCCCCCGCAACTGGCGTCCAGCACATCGACGCCCGCCTCGACCGCGGCGAAGGCGTTGGCCAGGCCGGTATTGCGGGTGTCGTGGAAGTGCATGCGCAGGGTCGTCTCCGGCGCGACCTGGCGAACCGCGGCGATCCGCTCGCGCACCGTCCAGGGATCGGCGACGCCGATGGTGTCGGCCAGGGCGATCTCGGCCACCCCCAGCCGCGCGGCTTCCCCGGCCAGGGCCGTCACCTGATCGAGGCTGACCTCGCCATCGAAGGGACAGCCGAAGGCCACCGACAGGGTCACCGACAGGGCCGGTCCCCCCTCGGCCTTGTGGCGCGCGACGATGGCGGCCAGGGCGGCCATCTGTTCGGCGGTGGTGGCGCCCTGATTGCGCACGCCGAACCCGTCGGTGGCGCAGACCACCACATTGGCCTCGGCGCAACTAGCCTCCACGGCCCGGTCCCAGCCGCGGGCGTTCAGCACCAGGCCGATGGGCGAGAAGCCGTCCTCCGGCGGCCGGGCGGCCATGATCGCCTCGGCCCCGGCCATCTGGGGCACCCGGCGCGGATTGACGAAGGACACGGTCTCGATGCGCCGGGCGCCGGCGGCGCGAAGCCGGTCGATGAACTCGATCTTCTGCGGGACCTCCAGCAGGACCTTCTCGTTCTGCAGGCCATCGCGAGGACCGACCTCGACGATCTGGATTTTCCGGCTCATGGGCGGCCTCCGATGGCGCGACCCGCGGCCGGCGCAGGCCGGGGCTCGGCGTTCATATAGATGCGCAGATGGGTGCGATCGCCGTTGGAGTAGTTGAGGCCGCGGACCTCTCGGACCTGACGGACCCGCAGCCCCCGGGCGTCGAGTTCAGCCCGGAAGGCGGCCTCTTCGGAGGCGTCGACCACCGCCGGACGGAAGCCGCCGATGGCCTGGGCGGCCTGGGCGCCGTCCTCGAGAACGGTGGGCGTGCCCAGGGCGAAGACCAGGCTGGGCTCGGCATAGCCGGCCACGGCGACCGGGGCGGCGGCCATGCCCTGGCGGGGCAGCAGGCGTTCTGACTCCATGATCCGCGCCACCCGGGCCGAACTCCAGAGCGGGGCGAGGCCCGGGATCAGGCCGGCGGCCAGGGCGGCGTGTCCCAGGATGGCCAGCCCCATGGCCGAGACGACGGCGCCGTTTGGCGCCTGGCTGACCAGCATGAAACCGCCGATGAGCCCTGCCGCGGCCAGCAGGCCGCCTGCGGTCGCCGCGGCGGTGACGTCGGCGGTCCCGCCGAATTCGGAGACCAGATAGAAGCAGACTCCGGCCAGGATCAGGCCTGATGCGGCCGCCAGGCCAGCTCCCGCCCAGCGGGCTACGGGGCCGACGCCGTCGCGCAGGGCTGCGGCCGCCAGCCAGGCCAGGGCGCCATAGGTCGGCAGGGTGTAGTGAACCAGCTTGGTGGGGGCGAGCTCGAAGACCAGCCAGGTGGGGATCAGCCAGCAGAGCGCGAACCGCACCCCGGGCTCCCGGCGCTTCACCCAGGCCAGGATCAGGGCGGCGGGGATCAACAAGGTCATGGGAAAGGCGAGGAAACTCAGGCCCAGCAGGTGATAGCCGGGCGGGGCGCCGTGGCTTTCGTGGCTGCCGGCCAGCTTGGGCGCCATGTCGCTCATCAGGGCGGTGGTCCAGAAGCCGCCGTCGGTGGCCACGGTGACAGCCCAGGCCCAGGGACCGACCAGGCCCGCCAGCAGGATGGGGCCCCAGCTGAGGCCCAGGCCCTTCAGCCAGTCGATCCGGCGATCCCAGGCGATCAGGGCGAGGCTGGTCAGGGTGACGACCATCAGGCCCACCGGCCCCTTGACCAGCAGGGCGGCCGACAAACCCAGCCAGAACAATAGCCGGGTGCGCCAGCTCACCGGCGGCCCGCCGCGGGCCGCGCCATAGATCCGGGCCAGGGCCGCCATCATCAGCACGACGGTCCCGCAGAGCACCGCGTCGGTCTTGGCGATGAAGGCCTCGGTGGACAGGAGCAGGGTCGAGCCCAGCATGGCGCCGGCCATCAGGCCCGCGGGCGTCCCAAAGAACGCCGCAGCCCCCCAGGCGCAGGCCGCCGCCGCCAGCATGGCGCCCAGCAGCGAGGGCAGGCGATAGGCCCAGATCTCCCGGTCCTCCACGGCCGAGACCATGGAGACGCTGGCCGCTTGCAGCCAGTGGATGCCCACGGGCTTTTTGAACCGCGGCTCGTCCTGGAAACGGATCACCACCAGGTCGCCGGTCTCCAGCATCTGGGCCGTGGCCTGGGCGAATCGCGCCTCGTCCCGGTCCAGGGGCGGCATGGCGAACAGGCCCGGCGCTCCGGCCAGGAGCGCCAGCAGGGCCGCAAACAGGGGGCCTCGCCAACCTTGGCTCGCCCATTGGAGACTGGACTGGAACGTCATGGCGCCGGTGATAGCACGATCCTTTCGCTCGCCAGCTTTTCGGCTATGGAGAAGCATGACCCCCAGTCCTGACATTTCCGTGGTCGTGCCGGTCTTTGACGAAGAGGGCGCCGCGCCCACCCTGGCCCGCGAGATCGCCGCCGCCTTTCAAGGCCGCAACATCGAGATCATCTTCGTCGATGACGCGAGCCGCGACGGCACCCGGGCAGGGCTGCAGGCGCTGAAGGCCGAGCTGCCGCAGCTGCGCGTGCTCAGCCATCGGCGCAATTCCGGCCAGAGCCGGGCGATCCGCACCGGGGTCCTGGCGGCCCGCGCCCCGGTGATCGTCACCCTGGACGGGGACGGCCAGAACGACCCCGCCGATGGGCCGGCCCTGGTGGACGCCCTGAACGCCGGGGGGCCAGACCTCGCCCTGGTGGGCGGCGAGCGGGTCAAGCGCCAGGACAGCCGCGCCAAGAAGCTCGCCTCGCGCCTCGGCAACGGGGTGCGCAAGCGCCTGCTGGGGGATACCGCCAACGACACCGGCTGTGGCCTGAAAGCCTTCCGGCGGGAGGCCTTCCTGCGGCTTCCCTATTTCGACCACCTCCATCGCTACATCCCGGCCCTGATGCTGCGGGAAGGCTATGAGGTGGCCTTCCGCCCGGTGGGCCATCGCCATCGCCAGACGGGCGCGTCGAAATACACCAATCTTGGTCGGCTCTGGGCCTCGGCCTGGGACCTGCTCGGCGTCATGTGGCTTCAGGCGCGATCGCGTCGGCCGCAAGGGGTGGACGAGGTCTAGGCTTAAGACTTCCCGCAGAAGGGGCCAGAGCTTCCCGCGCATCGGCGGCTAGGGTTAAGGTTGGTTTGGCCCTGGGCGACCTTGGCCTGAGGGGGAGATCCAATGCGCATGTTCGCCGCGTTTCCGCTGCTGGCCCTGCCGGTGCTGGTCTACAACCTCGTGGCGCTGACGCTGACCGGCGGCTTTTCGGCGGTCGACGCCCACGCGCGGATGGCCGAGGCCCTGTTCACCATCCGCATGGCGTCCAACATCGACTGGTCGGTCAGCCTGGGGGATCTGCTGTTGGCCGCCGCCCTGGTGGTGCTGTTTATCGAGCTTCTGAAGTCCACCACCAGCCGCCGGGTGGCGATCATCAATCACGCCCTGTCGATGATCCTGTTCATCATCTGCCTGATCCAGTTCCTGCTGGCCCCGGCCTTCGCCACCTCGACATATTTCCTGATCACGGTGATGGTGCTGCTGGACGTGCTGGCGGGCTTCATCGTGACCATCGTCGCGGCGCGCCGGGACATCGACTTCTCCGGCGGCGACGCCTGAAGCCGAAGGCTGCGCTCAGGTCAGGGCCGTGAAGATCAGGGCCACGAGGGTGATGTCGAAAACGCGGGTGGCCAGGGCCAGCATGGGACGCACCGTGGAAGACGCACATAGGGTCATCTTCGGTTAAGCAAGACCGGCGCCAGTTCGGAGATACGCCTTGGCTTTGTTTTTCGACGCCCAGTGGTTCGACACCCGCCTGGCCGAGCGGGGCCTCAGCCGGCGGGTTCTGGCGGCCGCCGCCGGCATGAGCGAGGCCGATCTGGCGCTCGCCTACAAGGACCAGCGCGAGCTTTCCCCCGACGAGGTGGGCGTCTTCGCCGAGGTTCTGGGGGTGAGCGCCGCCGAGATCGCCCGGCAGGCCGGGGTCTCCACGCCGGTCCCCGGCGCAGGACCGGAGGCGCGGATCGCCGCATTGGAGCGGAAGGTGGCGGCCCTGGAGGCCGATCTTGCCCGCCTGCTCGGCAGGAACGGGCAGGGTTAGAGCGCCTAGATGTCGGTGCGGGTCAGGCCGCCCTTGCGGGCCCGCCGATCGGCCTGGCCGGAAAACTCGGTCTGGTTATAGGCGTTACGGGCGGCGTTCAGGGTCGGCGGCCCGCCGCGCAGGCCCCGCCGCTGTTCGCCAGCCCCCATGACATGGGCGGTGAAGGTGGCCGGCCCGCCGCTGGTGATCGGCGGCGGCGGGGCGGCGGGCAAGGTCTGAGAGACCGGAACCGGCAGGTTGGGATGCTCATCCTCGGCCCCGCCCTGCGCCTCATGGGTCCGCGGCCGCACACGACGCAGGCGCGCGATCTTCCGGAGGGGGTCGATGGGCAAGGTCAAGGGCGGGCTCCTTCGGCCTGAACCGGGCAAGCCTGCACGAGGTGTCTTAAGGAAGGTCGAAGCCCGCGCAGATCCCGGCGCCATAGCCGCCTGGCCGGGTCATCCGTATAAGGCAGGCGCCCTCGTGGCGGACCGGGAGCGCCCCCGGCGATGATGCGCGTGGAACGCCCCGTTCAAGATGTCGTCCAGCCCCCTCGCCGCAGTTCCGCTCGTCTGCCCCCTCGATGGCCTTGCCCTGACGCACGCGGCCGGCGCCCTGCGATGCCCGGCCCACCACGCCTTCGATCTTTCGGCCGCAGGCTACGTGAATCTGCTGCCGCCCCAGCACAAGGCGTCCCGCGAGCCCGGGCGCAGGGGTCCGCAGGTCTGATCTGCAGCCTGTTCGGCTTTCCCATGTGGGCGCCATGGTCAGACCTTCAGGAACCCGGCCAGTGGGTCATCACCGTGGACGCCGGCGCGCGCCACCTGATCGAGTTGCGCGAGATCATCTATCCCTCGACCCGTCCCCAGGATCCGGCGGCGGCTCAGGCCGCACAATCGAACGGCTACGAACTCATGGCCGAAACCCGGGCGTCTTATGGGCGCGAGATCGGTGATTGGCGGATTCTGGACGATATCCTGGAGATGACGCCGCACGGTCACAAGATTTCGCCGGCCGCCCGGGCGCGGGTCCAGGGCCTATCTGGCCTGGGGCTCACCTTCGACGCGATCGTGCGGACGTTCCGTCGCCAGTAGCTGGCCGGAAGGTTTCAGCCGGCGGGCTATTCCAGATGGCTGGCGTCATTGTAGCGGGCAGACGCCAGCGACCCCCATCATGTCGCCATTCCGTCAGGCCGGCGTTGGAAGGTTCAAGCCAGGCGGTCGTCCCCCCGCGGCGCCCTGGCTAGGCCCTGCCTAGTCCTTCGACGCCAGCTTGTTGATCTGGGCCTGCATGGCGGCCATCTGCTCCTGCAGGGTCTTGAGCATGTCGGTCTGGCCGCCGCCGGGCGCCGAGGTCTCGCTGCGCGGCGCGTCGTCCTCGGGCTTGGGGGCGTAGGCGAAGGGGGTGAACATCTTCATCGCCCGGTCGAACATGGCCAGGTTCTGGCGGATCTGGTCATCATAGGCGCCCAGCGGCGTGGCCTGGCCCATCTGGGTGAACTGGGTGCGCATCCGCTCCTGCTGCTGGGCGAAGGTGGCCAGCGACAGTTCCAGATAGCTGGGCAGGAAGGCTTCCATGGAATTGCCATAGAAGCCGATCAGCTGGCGCAGGAACTGGATCGGCAGCAGGCTCTGACCCTGGCTCTCTTCTTCGAAGATGATCTGGGTCAGCACCGTGCGGGTGATGTCGTCATTGGTCTTGGCGTCATAGACGACGAAATCCACCCCCTGTTTCACCATCTCGGCCAGGTGCTCGAGGGTGACATAGGAGGAGGAGGCGGTGTTGTAGAGCCGCCGGTTCGCATACTTCTTGATGACCACGCGGTCGCCGCCAGCCTTTCCGCCGGCCGATTTTCCGCTGCTGTCCTGGGTGTCAGCCATCCCGTTTCCTTGATTTTTCGGGCCGCGCCTGGGCGGCGGGTCCGGCTTTGCAGCGCAGTATCGCGGATGCGAGGGAAATCGCAAATCACGCCGCCGCGCGCGCCGCCCTTGCCCAAAGCCCTGCTCGTCCTGATAGATAGCAGCGAAGACTGAGGGAGAAGCTTCCTATGACCGATGTGGTGATCGTCTCGGCCGCCCGCACGCCCGTGGGATCGTTCAACGGCGCCCTGGCCAGCCTGCCGGCCCACGAACTGGGTCAGGTGGCGATCTCGGCGGCGATCAGCCGCGCAGGACTGACGCCCGCCGACATCGACGAGGTGATCCTCGGCCAGGTGCTGCAGGCCGGCGCGGGCCAAGGCCCCGCCCGCCAGGCCTCGATCGGCGCCGGCATTCCGGTGGAGGCGCCGGCCTGGAGCCTGAACCAGCTGTGCGGTTCGGGCCTGCGCGCCGTGGCGCCCGCCGCCCAGCAGGTGGCCGAGGGGGCCTCGAAGATCGTCGTCGCCGGAGGCCAGGAAAGCATGAGCCAGGCGCCCCATGCGGCCCACCTGCGCTCGGGCCAGAAGATGGGCGACCTGAACTTCGTCGACACCATGATCAAGGACGGCCTCTGGGACGCCTTCCACGGCTACCACATGGGTCAGACGGCCGAGAACATCGCCGCCCGCTGGCAGATCACCCGGGGCGACCAGGACAATTTCGCCGTCGCCTCGCAGAATCGCGCCGAGGCCGCGCAGAAGGCCGGCAAGTTCACAGACGAGATCGCGCCCGTGACCATCAAGGGCCGCAAGGGCGACACGGTGGTCGATCAGGACGAGTACATCCGCCACGGGGCGACGCTGGACAGCGTGTCTGGCCTGCGCCCGGCCTTCAACAAGGAAGGTTCGGTGACCGCCGCCAATGCGTCCGGCCTCAATGATGGCGCGGCGGCCCTGGTGGTGATGAGCGCCGACGAGGCCAAGGCCCGCGGCCTGAAGCCGCTCGCCCGCATCGCCTCCTGGGCCCATGCCGGGGTCGATCCCGCGGTCATGGGCACCGGCCCGATCCCGGCCAGCCGCAAGGCCCTGGAAAAGGCCGGCTGGAGCGTGGATGACCTCGATCTGGTGGAATCCAACGAGGCCTTCGCCGCCCAATCCATCTGTGTGGTGCGCGAGCTGGGGCTCGACGGGGACAAGGTGAACGTCAATGGCGGCGCCATCGCCATCGGCCACCCCATCGGCGCCTCGGGCGCGCGGATCCTGACCACCCTGCTCTATGAGATGAAGCGCTCGGGCGCCCGCAAGGGTCTGGCGACCCTCTGCGTGGGCGGCGGCATGGGCGTGGCCATGTGCGTCGAGCAGGTCTAGCCAGCACGAAGAACCCGCCAGGGGGCGTTCAAGCCCCCGGCTCTAAAAGTACCTCAGGGAAGGAATCTCATGGCCAAGGTGGCGTTCGTCACGGGGGGCACGCGCGGGATCGGCCGGGCGATCTGCCAGAGGCTCAAGGCCGACGGCTTCGAGGTCGCCGCCGGCTATTCCGGCAATGAGGCCGCCGCCGAGGCCTGTGCGCGGGACCTGGGCGTCATGGTGGTGAAGGGCAATGTCGGGGTCTTCGCCGACTGCAAGACCGCCGTGGATCAGGTCGCCGCCGAGCTCGGGCCGGTGGACGTGCTGGTCAACAACGCCGGCATCACCCGCGACGGCTTCTTTCACAAGATGGATTCCGAGCAGTGGTCGGAGGTGATCCGGGTGAACATGGACTCCCTGTTCAACATGACCCGGCAGGTGATCGAGGGCATGCGTGAGCGCGGCTGGGGCCGGATCATCAATATCTCGTCGATCAATGGCCAGAAGGGCCAGATCGGCCAGACCAACTATTCGGCCGCCAAGGCCGGCATGATCGGCTTCACCAAGGCGCTGGCGCTCGAGAACGCCCGCAAGGGCGTCACCGTCAACTGTATCGCGCCGGGCTATATCGACACCGAGATGGTGACCGCCGTGCCCGAGGAGGTGCTGAAGGGCATCATCGGCCAGATTCCCGTGGGCCGACTGGGCCGGGGAGATGAGATCGCCGACATGGTGGCCTTCCTGTCCGGGGAGCACGCCGGCTACGTGACCGGATCGACACTGTCGCTGAACGGCGGTCAGTATATGGCCGGCTGACCAGGCCTCCGTCTCAAAAGCGCCCCAGTCCAACGCCATGTGTGATCGCCCATGATGAGCGCTCGCCCCGTGCTGCCCCTGAGGATTCTCGTCGCAGCGACGTTCGCCGCGGCCGGCGTCGCCATGGCCTTTCCGGCCGTGGCCGCCCCCCTCTCTCTGCGCGAAGGCCTGTTCGGCGAAGGCCGCCATGATGGCCGGCGTTTCTCGGCGCCGCCGGTGGCCCGCTATGTGGTCGAGGACGGCGGCGGATTCGTCCTTGATCGCTCCACCCCGCGGCCGATGGTGAAGTTCGAAAACAGCGCCGAGGTCTGGGTGCTGCAGCCTCACCCCGCGCCCCGCGGGGACATCATCTACAAGAACGATCTGGGCCACCCGGTCCTGCGGGCCACCCGTCTGGGCGGCCTCACCGTCTTCACGCCGGATCGACCCTCAGGCGCGCCCGCGGCGTTGGCGGGCGGCTCCAGTCCCCTGCGCCTTCCGGTGCTGGGGCCAGAGGCGCTGTTGCAGCGCCTGGCCCAGGCCAGCGCCCGGGCGAGCCGGGCTGCGCGGCGGCTGATCCCCTTCGAGGCCGACGCCTCGCCGGAGACCGCGCCCCTGGTGGCCGATGCGGCCATGGTGGCGGCCGAGGCGGTGGTGCGGATGTCGGCCCAGCCGGGCGGTCGGGCGACCCTCAGCGGGGTCAACAAGGTCACCCTGGTCGAGGGCCGCAGGCCCGGCGCCAGCCTGCGGGCCGGGGTCATCCTGATCACCATCACCCCGGAGGACGGCATGGCGGGACGGCCCTCGTCGGAGCGGATCGCCGCTGCGGCGGGCTCGCGCTGACCTCGCCTATCCCTTGAAACTGTCCTTGGCCGCCCGCACGGCGGCGAAGGCTTCGTGATCGGCCGCCCCGCTGACCCCCAGCGCGGGCGCCAGCAGGGGCGCGCGCAGGAAGGGGTTGGTCTGCTTTTCCAGGCCGATGCGGGTGGGCACGGTGGCCTCGCCCCGCTCGCGGGCGGCGAAGATATCCCGGGCCCGGGCGGCCAGGGCCGGATCGGGGTCCACCGACAGGGCGAAGCGGGCGTTGGCGGCGGTGTATTCGTGGGCGCAGTAGACGGTGGTCTGATCGGGCAGGGCGGCCAGGCGCTGCAGGCTCGCCCACATCTGGTCGGGCTGACCCTCGAACATCCGCCCGCAACCCAGGGCGAACAGGGTGTCGCCGACAAAGGCGATGTCGTCGGCGGCGTCATAGAAGGCCACATGGCCCAGGGTGTGGCCGCCCACCTCCATCACCGAAAACCGCGTCTCGCCCAGCTCCACCGTGTCGCCGTCGACCACCTCGCGGTCCAGGGGGGCGATCTTGCGCACCTCGGCCGGGCCGACGATCTTCGCCCCCGTGGCGGCCTGGATCTCGGCGTTGCCGCCCGCATGGTCGGGGTGCCAGTGGGTGTTGAGGATGAGCGCCAGGCGCCAGCCGGTCTTGTCCAGCTCGGCCAGGATCGCCTTGGCGTCCGGGGTGTCGATGGTCGCGGCCAGACCGCTGGCCTCGTCACGGATCAGGAAGCCGTAATTGTCGGAGAGACAGGGAAACTGATGGACGGTCAGGGCCATGGCGCGCCTCGTCGGGTTCAGGCGGGGCGACAAGGTGGCGGCCCGCAAACTAGGATAGGGTTCGAACCCCGATCCTAGTGCCCCAGGTCCATGCGTCGAGACATCCTTGAGCTGCGCGCCTTCTACGCCTCTGAGCTGGGGCGGGCCGCCCGCGCCATGATCGGTCGCAAGGTGACCGAGGCCTGGGGCTCGGCCTCGGGCCAGGACGTGCTGGGGCTCGGCTATGCGACCCCGTTCCTGGGCGGCCTGCGCGAGCGCGCCCGCCGCACGGTGGCGGCCATGCCGGCCCAGCAGGGGGTGGAGATCTGGCCCGGCGCCACCCGCAACCTGGCCACCCTGGTCGATGAAGAGGCGCTGCCGTTCCAGAACGCCCTGTTCGACCGGATCCTGGTGATCCACGCCATCGAGGAGAGCCCCGATCCCGCCAGCCTGCTGCAGGAGGTCTGGCGGGTCCTGGCGCCCTCGGGTCGGGTGATCATCGCCGTGGTCGCCCGCGACGGCCTGTGGGCCAACGCCGAAAGCACCCCCTTTGGCCATGGCCGGCCCTATAGCCGCCGCCAGCTCGCCGCCCTGCTGCGGGAGGCCGAGCTTGAGCCCGCCGGCTATACCCGCGCCCTCTATGTGCCGCCGGTCTCCTGGATGGCCGGTTCGGCCGAGACCCTCGAGCAGGCCGGCTCGCGGCTCTGGCCGCGCTTTTCCGGAGTGCTGCTGATGGAGGCGGTCAAGCAGACCTACGCCCTCAAGGCCAGGCCCCAGAAGGTCCGCGTCCGGCAGGCGCGACCGGGGCTTTCGCCGGCCCCGGCCATGCGTCAGCGCGATCCCGCGCAACCTTAACCGCAACCCGGCCGTTCCAAGGAGGCGCCTAAGGCGCAGGCGCCCGTCCTCGCAAGGCCCCGACGGTCTTGGAGACGCGGACGGAACGCCCTAGCTTGAGATTGTCAGTTCGGCATTTCGCCGGCCCCCAGCGGAGACCCGTCGCCATGAAGATGATCGTCGCGGTCATCAAGCCCAGCCGCCTCGACGCGGTGCTCGAAGCCGTCACCGAGGCCGGCGCGTCTGGCCTCACGGTCACGGAGGTGCGCGGCTATGGCCGCCAGCGCGGCAAGACCGAGGTCTATCGCGGGGCCGAATACGAAGTGAAGCTGCTTCCCAAGGTCAAGCTGGAGATCGCGGTGCCGTCCGACATCGCCGATGCGGTGATCGAGGCGGTGGCCCGCACCGCCAACACCGGCAAGATCGGCGACGGCAAGGTCTTCGTCCTCGATCTTGAGCAGGCCCTGCGCATCCGGACCGGCGACCGGGACGCCGCCGCCATCGCCGGCTAGGCTTACACCCCTGGATAGAGGCGAGGTCTAGGCTCGCCCCGAAAGATCGGCGTTCGCCCGCGCCCTGTCGTCGCCCCAATTCGCCTTGGCATGGCCCCATTGGGTCCCGACTTCCTCCGCATTTGGGGCTCATTCCCGGCCCGAGCGCCACTTTGGCGAACCGGGAGGGGATATCATGGACAGGCGTTGGTTGAGCGCGGCTGCGGCGGCGCCGCTTTTGCTTGTGGCGGGCGCTAGCCAGGCTGAGACCACGATCAGCACGGCGGTGACCACGCCGGTGAGCACGGCCACCGCGGCGTCCGGATCGCCCGATGACCTGACGATCTCCAGCGCTGGGTCGGTCAAGCCTGCGGGCGGGACCGCCGTCACCCTGAACAGCGACAATGATCTGGCCATCGCCGGCGAGGTGACGATCACCGACGCCAATGACGCCACCTCCGTGCTCATCGAGGGCGGCCGCACCGGCGAGGTGACCCTGTCGGGCACGGTGCAGGTCAATGAAAGCTACGCGGCCGAGGACGCCGACGACGACGGCGATCTAGACGGCCCGCTCGCCTCGGGATCCAATCGCTTCGCCGTTCGGGTGAGTGGGGCCGAGCCCTTCCATGGCTCCATCGTCCAGACCGCCGGCGCCATCGCCGTCGAGGGCAATGACTCGGCGGGCGTCTATGCGCAGAGCGCGGTGGACGGCTCGATCCGCTCGGCCGGCAGCATCACCGTCACGGGCGACCGCAGCTATGGCCTGCACGCCGCCGGAACAGTGGGCGGGGACGTGGTCACCACGGGTGGCCTCACCGCCCAGGGGCAGGGCGCGATCGGCGTCGCCGTGGACCAGAACGTCGGGGGCCGGCTTGTCCTGGGCTCCAGCGTCACCGCCACCGGCTATCGCTATACGACCCGACCCAGCGACACGGACATCCTGGACGCCGATGACCTGCTGCAGGGCGGCCCGGCCGTGCGCGTGCGGGGCAGCGTGCAGGGGGGCGTGCTGGTGGATGCGCCGCCGGCCGACAATGACGCCGACGAAGATGACGAGGACGGCGACGGCGTCGCCGACGCCTCGGAATCCACCGGCGTCGTCACCGCCTATGGCTCGGCCGCCGCCATCCAGATCGGCGGGTCCAGCGACATCGTGCTGGGCGCGGTCGGAACCGGCGCCGACGCCTATGGCCTGGTGGTCAAGGGTTCGGCCAACGGCATCGGTCTCTATGACGGCGTCAGCGGCCTGGGCGTCGAGATCGGCGGCCAGGGCGGGCGCGTGGACATCGCCAGCGGCATCAAGGTCGATGGTCTGATTTCCGGCAGCGCGGAGCAGGCCGGCGCGGTGGGTCTTCACCTGAAGTCAGGCGCCACGGCTCCGGTCATCGCCAACAGCGGCGTCATCCAGGGCCTCGTCACGTCTGAGACCGCCGTGGATGTGCGGGCGATCCAGATCGACGCCGGAGCGGCGGTCAGCCAGTTGACCAACAACGGCACCCTCGCGGCGGCCATCACCGGCGCCAAGGGCTCGGCCACCGCCGTGCTCGACGCCGCCGGGAGCCTGACCCTGGTGGAAAACACCGGCCTCATCCGGGCCGCCATCACGCCCAGTGACGAAGCTGCCGTCGAGGGCCAGGCCATCGCGCTGGACCTGCGTGCCAACACCACCGGTGTCACCGTTCGCCAGAGCGCCAACAGCGTCGAGACGGTCGTCCCGACCATCACCGGCGACGTCCTGTTCGGCTCAGGGCCGGCCCGCATGGAGCTCCTGGCTGGCCAGATGAACGGCGCCCTGTCGTTTGGCGCCGGCGCGGACGCCCTGGTGGTCGATGGCGGCGCGACCTTCACCGGCGCCCTCACCGACGCCGGCGGCGGCCTTTCGGTGGCCATCGGAGAGGGCCGGCTGACCGCCACCAATGTGACGACCCTGGGCCTCACCACCCTGACCCTCGGCGATGACTCGGAGCTCGTCCTCACCGCCGATCCGGTGGGCGGCGCCAGCACCCGGCTCAATGTGGCGGGCGCGGCGGTTCTGGAGGATGGCGCCAAGGTCGGCCTGCGGTTCACCAGCAAGCTGACCGAACCCACCAGCTTCACCCTGATCCAGGCCGGCGATCTGGACGTGCAGGGCGCCCTGGATGACAGCCTGCTCGCCGATGGCCCCTGGCTCTACAGGACCACCCTGCGGGCCGATGAGACGCAGAACCAGCTGATCGCCGATGTTCGACGCCGCACCGCCAGCGAGGCCGGCCTCGATGCGGGCCAGGCCAGCGCCTATGACGCGGTGTTCGACGCCTTCGACCGCGAGGACGAGGTGCGCGACGCCCTGCTGTCCAAGACCGACCAGGCCAGCTTCGTCGCCCTCTATGACCAGTTCCTGCCGGACTATTCGGGGGCGCTCTTCCGCGTCTTCGCCTCGGCCAACGAAGCCACGGCCCGGGGCGTCGACGAGACCGAGGGCCGGCTTCCCGACGGCCAGCGCCGGGCCTGGGTGCAGGAGATCGGCGTCATCCACCGCCAGGACCTCAGCGGCTCGGCGGGCTTCGACGCCGGCGGCTTCGGCCTGGCGGCGGGCGTGGAAAGCGCCGAGGGCGAGATGGGGTCGTTCGGCGTCCACACCAGCTTCCTGAACGTCTCGGTGGAGGAGAATGGGGCGGCGGCAGCCGAAGACCTGACCGGCTCGGCCCTGTCTGGCGGCGTCTACTGGCGCGCCTCGGCCGGCGCCCTGCAGGCCTCAGCCAGCGCCACCGGTGGCTATGCCTGGCTGCAGGCCGACCGCGCCGTGGTCGACACCGACTCAGGCCTGGTCCGCAACGCCAACTCCGAATGGAATGCGGTGATGGGGGCGGCCCATGCCGGCCTGTCCTGGACCGCGGAGGCCGGCCGTTTCCACGCCCGGCCGATGCTGCAGGTGGACTATTTCTACTTCGGCGAAGATGGCCGCACAGAGAGCGGCGGCGGCGAGGCCATCGACCTGGTGATCGACGAGCGGACGAGCCAGCAGCTGTCGGCCTTCGCCGGCGTGGCGCTGGGCGCCACCCTGGGCGATGAGGAGTCCATGCTGTGGCGGCCGGAGGTCACGGTCGGCTACCGCGCCCTCACTGGCGACGGGCCGGACGTCACCACCGCCCGGTTCGTCAGCGGGGGCTCCAGCTTCACCCTGGCCGCGCCGGAGCTGGACGACGGCGCAGCCGTGGTGCGCCTGGGCGTCCGCGGCATGACCCGCTATTTCGACCTCGCCCTCGAGGGCGGCGGCGAACTGCGCGGCGACCATCAGGCCTATGACGCCCGCCTCACGGCCCGCCTGGCGTTCTAGCCGAACGCCAAGAAGAGGCCACGCTCGACAAGGATGATTCAGCGTGGCCTCCTTCCTGCAAGTTGCAGGAGGTCGCTATGCGTTGGGCAGGCACGATACTGGCAGCGCTATGCCTGGTTCCCACCATTGGCTTCGCCGCAACTGAGCCGGTAGCCGAAGAGGCCCGAAACGCTGCGTTCAGTAAACTGAAGGCGCCCGGCGGGGTCGGCGGCTGTGTCTACGCCGCTGTACCCGTCGAGGTGAGGCGCGAAACGATCATTCGCCTCTTGGCGGCGGAATTCGAGACGGCGGCCCCTCTGAAAGCGGCGGTAGCTCGGGTGACTCCTGAATGCGCCGGCCGGGCCTATGACGTGCAAGACCACGCCCTGGTCGGCAGCGTCACGAGCGCGTTCCGCAAGGCGGCCTCGGCGCTCTATCTGGCCCGCCAGCTAGGAGTCGGCCAGGATGCTCTCGACTACGCATGGGAGACGGCGCCGGCTTCCGAGAAGGCGAGTTTCTATGCGATCGCTGACGAGTTTCTGGACCCGGAGGCGAGCATTACAAGGCGCGCCCTGAACACGGCGGCTCTAGCCGAACGCGCGGGCCTGGACGCCCAATCGGCGGAGTCCGCCGCCAGTTTTCTGCGAATGTACTTCGTCAACGTCGCCGTGAGCGAGCGCGCGGAAACGGCCCTCCAGCGCCAAGGCGTGACGACGGATCGGTGATGGCTGTTGCGGCGCCCCGCCTGATCAATACGGCTAGGCGAACAGATCGCCGGTGGCGGTCGGCTCAGGCGCCGGCGGCCGGGGGCGTTCTCGGGTGAGCAGGAAGAGCGCGGTCTCGGCCCGCCAGTTCTCGATGGCGCGCGAGGGATCGATGCTGCGGGCCGGCTGGCCGCGGCTGACCGCGGCGCAGGCCTCGATGCGCAGGCCAAGCTCGTCGCAGAGCGCGGTCAGGTCGCGCAGGGTGCAGAGGTGGATGTTCGGCGTCGACCACCAGGGTTCGGGCAGGGCCTTGGTCTCGGGCATGCGCCCCTGGGTCAGCAGCGCCCAGCGCACCCGCCAGTGGCCGAAGTTCGGCACCGAGACGATGGCCCGGTCGGCGATCCGCAGCAGTTCGGACAGGACGTGGCGCGGCTCGCGCATCTGCTGCAGGGTCTTGGACAGGATGGCGTAGTCGAAGGCCTGGGTCGGGAAGTGGTCCAGGTCGCGGTCGCCGTCCCCCTGGACCGCGGCGATGCCCTTGGCCAAGCACGCGGCGACGCCGCTGGGGCTGATCTCCAGCCCCTGGCCATCGACGCCCTTTTCCTGGGTCAGCAGCTCCAGCAGTTCGCCCTCGCCGCAGCCGACGTCCAGCACCCGGGCGTTGGGGCGCACCAGCCGCAGGATCTCCTTGAAGTCCTCCCGCAGGCCGCTCACGCCAGCCCCCCGCGACTGGCCTGGGATTCGAAGAAGCCCCGCAGGGCGGAGTCCAGCACCGGCTCGTCGAGGAAGAAGGCGTCGTGGCCCTTGTCGGTCTCGATCTCGACAAAGCTCGCCCGGCAGCCGGCGGCGTTCAGGGCGCGGACGATGTCGCGGCTCTCGCCGGTGGAATAGAGCCAGTCCGACGAGAAGGAGAGCACGCAGAAGCGCACGTCCCGGGCGCGCCGGAAGGCCTGGGCCAGCACGCCGTCATAGGCGCCGGCCAGGTCGAAATAGTCCACCGCCCGGGTGATGTAGAGATAGGAGTTGGCGTCGAACCGGTCGACGAACGAGGCGCCCTGGTAACGCAGATAGCTTTCCACCTGGAAGTCGGGCGCATCGAAGCCCCAGGACAGGCCGTCCCGCTGCAGTTCGCGGCCGAACTTCCGCTGCAGGGCGGCCTCGGACAGATAGGTGATGTGGGCGGCCATGCGGGCCACGGCCAGGCCCTTTTCCGGGCGGACCCCATGGGCCTCATAGGCGCCGCCGCGCCAGTCCGGATCGGCCATGATCGCCTGGCGGCCGACCTCGTGGAAGGCGATGTTCTGGGCCGAATGCCGGGCGGCCGCGGCGATGCAGACGGCCGATCGCAGCCGGTGCGGATAATCGGCCGCCCACTGCAGCACCTGCATGCCGCCCATCGACCCGCCGACGGCGGCGAACAGCGTCCCGATGCCCAGGGCGTCCATCAGCATGGCCTGGGCGCGGACCATGTCGGCGATGGTGATGACCGGAAAGGTCAACCCATAGGGCTTGCCGGTGGCCGGATCGAGGGACGAGGGCCCGGTCGAGCCCATGCAGCCGCCGACCACATTGGTGCAGATGATGAAATAGCGATCCGGGTCCAGGGGCAGGCCTGGCCCGATCACCCGATTCCACCAGCCGGGCTTGCCGGTGATGGGATGGATCGAGGCCGCATGCTGGTCGCCGGTCAGGGCGTGGCAGACGAGCACGGCGTTGGATCGCTCGGCGTTCAGCCGCCCGTAGGTCTTGTAGGCGATCTCCAGGGGCGCCAGCGTGGCGCCGGAGTCGAGGCGTAGGGGGGCTTCGGCCGGCAGGCGCAGGGTCCCGCCGTTGGTTTCGATAGCCGGGCTGGCGATGACCGTCTGGCTCATGCCGCCTTGGACCGCCAAGCTCTGCGACTGTCAACCGCTTCGCGTCCTGGCCAGGTCGCGCTATGGAGCAGGCTTGGGCTTATGGAGTGGGAATGCAGCGGCTGATCCTCTTGCGGCACGGCAAGGCCGAGCGCGAGTCATTGAGCGGGGACGACCATGCGCGGCGACTGACGCCGCGGGGCCGCCGCGACGCCCTGGAGGCGGGCCAGCGCCTGACCGAGATGGGCTTCACCCCCGATCTCGCCCTGGTGTCCGACGCGGCCCGGACGCGGGAGACCTGGGAGTCGCTGAAGCCGGTCTGTGACGCCTGCGAAGTCCGGTTCGACGACGGCCTCTACCACGCGGAGGCCCAGACCGTGCTCGACCGGGTGCGAGAGGTCGCCGGCCAGGCGGGAACTGTGCTGGTGGTCGGTCACAATCCGGGCCTGCATGAGCTGGTCCTGCGGCTGCTCATCGAGGGCGGGGCGTCTGGCGACCTGCTGAACACCGCCCGTTCGCGGTTTCCCACCTCGGCCGCCGCGGTCTTCCTGTTCGACGGCCAAGGTCGCCCCGTCTATGACGGCCTGATGATGCCGCCGCGCGGAGGATATGATTGACCCGGATCTATAAGATCCTCCGCCGCGAGGCGTGGGACCAGGCCAGGGCGCTTGGCCGGTTCGAAGGCTCGGCTGTCGACCTGGCGGACGGCTATATTCATTTCTCCACCGCCGCCCAGGCGCAGGAAACCGCCCGACGGCACTTCGCCGGCCAGGATGACCTGGTGGTGCTGGAACTGGACACCGACGACCTGGGGCCGGGCGTGAAGTGGGAGCCCTCCCGCGGCGGCGACCTGTTCGCCCACCTCTATGGCAGCTTCGACACGGCCCTCGTCCGGGCTGTCCATGAGGCGCCGCTGGGCGACGACGGCGCGCCCGTGCTGGGAGACCTGTCTTGAGCGTCGTGCACAGCCTGGCGGCTGGCGCTCTGCGCCAGATGGACCCCGAGGACGCCCATGGCCTGACCATCCGCGCCCTGCAGATGGGTCTTGGTCCCCGGGCGAGCGGGCCGGAAGACCCGATCCTGGCCATCACCTTCTGCGGCCTGTCCCTGCCCAACTGCCTGGGGCTGGCTGCGGGCTTCGACAAGAACGCCCAGGTGTTCGCCCCCATGCTGGCGGCGGGCTTCGGCTTCGTGGAATGCGGCACGGTCACCCCCCTGGCGCAGGCCGGCAATCCGCGGCCCCGGCTGTTCCGGCTGAGCAAGGACAAGGCGGTGATCAACCGCATGGGCTTCAACAATGAGGGCCTGGAGCCCTTCGCCGCGCGTCTCGCCCGTCGCCGCCGCGGGGTGGTGGGGGCCAATATCGGCGCCAACAAGGACTCCGACGACCGGATCGGCGACTATGTGACGGGTCTGCGCCGCCTGTGGGGCCTGGCCTCCTACTTCACCATCAACATCTCGTCGCCCAATACGCCGGGCCTGCGCGCCCTGCAGACCCGCGAGGCGCTGCAGGACCTGCTGGGCCGCCTCGGCGAGGCCCGCGACAGCCTGCCGGCGGCGGGCGCGGCGCCCATGTTCCTCAAGGTCGCCCCCGACCTGGAAGAGGCCGAGATCGAGGCGATCTGCGATGTGGTGGCGCAGGCCGGGCTTGAGGCCGTGATCGTGTCGAACACCACCATCGCCAGGCCGACCGACCTGCGCTCGGCCCAAGCTGGCGAGGCCGGGGGCCTCTCTGGCGCGCCATTGCTCACGGCCTCAACCCGGGTGCTTCGCCAGTTCCACGAGGCCGCCCAGGGCCGCTTTCCCCTGGCCGGGGCCGGGGGCGTCGCTTCGGGCGCGGATGCCTACGCCAAGATCCGGGCCGGCGCCTGCGTGGTGCAGCTCTATTCCGCCCTGGTCTTCCAGGGGCCGGGCCTGGTGACGCGCATCAAGCGTGACCTCGCCGCCCGCCTGAGGGCCGACGGGTTCACCTCGACGGCCGAGGCGGTCGCCGCAAGCTGAGGCGTTGGCGTCATTGGCCGCCTGCGGGACCATGAGCCGCGTTGCCCAATCGGGCGGGGTGCATTAACGGACAGGCATGGCGGAGCCCCCCTCGCCACCGGAGCCCTCGGGGCCTGACAGGCGCGGCTTCTTCTGGCCGGGCGGCCTTTCTGCTCGCCTGCTCATCCTCACCAGTCTGTTCGTGCTGTTCGGCGGCGCCCTGATCGTGCCGCCGACCCTGGCGGCCTTCGAGGAACAGTGGCTGCTGGACCGGGTGCGGGCGGCCGAACTGGCCTCCCTGGCCACCGAGGTGGCGCCTGATGTGGTGGTCAGCGAACAGCTCTCCTCCGAGCTGCTGGAGGTGGCCGGCGTGGAGTGGGTTGCCATCCAGAGCGACGGCGTCCGCCGCCTCGTCCTGCGGGGCAACAATATGAGCCGCACCCCCTATCTGGTGGACTTGCGCGACCAGGCCGTCGCCTCCTGGCTGGCCGCGCCGTTCCAGACCATGTTCGGCGGCGAGGGGCGCATGGTCCGCGTGGTGGCCGAACCCCGGTTTCGCGACGCCGAATTCATCGAGATCGTCGCCCCTGACGCCGAACTGCGCCAGGAGCTGACCGCCTATCTGTGGCGGCTGATCGCCGTGACCGCCTTCGTCTCGGCCATGGCCGGCGGGCTGGTCTACCTGTCCCTCAACCTCTTCCTGGTGCGGCCCATGCAGCGGATCACCCGCGGGATGGAGCTGTTCCGCACCGATCCGGACGATCCGCGCGCCACGGTCAAGCTGTCTGGCCGCCGTGACGAGATCGGCCGCGCCGAGGTGGAGCTGGCCCTGATGCAGGGGGACCTGCGCGCCGCCCTCAACGCCCGGGCCCGGCTGGCGGCCCTGGGCGAGGCTGTGGCCAAGATCAATCACGATCTGCGCAACATGCTGACCAGCGCCCAGATCGCTTCGGAGCGGCTGGCCGCCTCGGCCGACCCCGATGTGGGCCGCGCCCTTCCGCGGCTGGAGCGCGCGCCCGGCCGGGCGGTGGAGCCAGATCGGAAGAGCGTCCGGTAGGGAAAGAGTGTAGATCTCGGTTGTCGCCGCATCATTAAAAAAAAAAAACACCAACACCACTACAGCTACACCCGCCGTACCGCCAGGA
>CALEOQ010000142.1 GCA_937910255.1 uncultured Caulobacteraceae bacterium
GGGGGCCGGTGGCGGGCGGGCGGACAGGGCGTCGGGGCAATGGCTGGACATCGTGGATGGTGATGAGCGTACCCGTGATCGCCCGCGCGGCGGGTCCAGGCAACATCGGCAGGGCGGCGTCAGGGTCGCTGGCCTCCATCAGCCGGCGCCGCGGGAAACCCTTGATCTGCCGCTGACCGGCCTCGGTGGCGAACCAGGCGCCGTTGATGTCGGTCTCCACATAGCCGGGGCAGAGCGCATTGACGGCGATCCCATGTCGCGCCCACTCGCGGCCGAGCGACCTGGTCAGCATGGCCACGGCGGCCTTGGACGCGCAGTAGGCCGGCAGGCCCGGCAGAACGGTGTGGCTGGCGATCGAGGCGATATTGACGATCCGCCCGTCCCCGCTCTCAGCAATTCCGCCGTCGATCATCCGCCGGGCCGCAGCCTGGGCGCAGAAGAATACGCCGCGCACATTGACGTCGAAGGCTTGGTCCCAGGCCTCAGGGGTGAGGTCGAGCGCGCGGCCCTCCCCGCCGACGCCGGCGTTATTGATGAGTATGGACACCGGCCCGATCTCGGCGGCCACGGCGTCGAACAGGGGGCCGATCTCAGCCACATTGGTGACATCCAGGGCCCGGGCATGGGCGCGCCCGCCAGCTTCGCAGATGGCTCGAGCCTCCGCCTCCACCTTGTCGAGCCGCCGGGCGGTCAGCACGACTTCAGCGCCTTGGCGGGCCAGGACGTGGGCGAAATGGGCGCCGAGCCCTCCGGATGCTCCGGTGACAAGCGCCACCTTGCCCTGCAACGTCTGATCCGCGACCATTGGCCTCTCCCCTGGTTGCGAGGCGTGTGGCCTCGTCCCTCGCCCGCGCGCCTGTGGCGGGATATCGTCTCGAACTCCGATTCTGGCGCCCAGGCGGTCAGAAGCCGGGAAGTTATTTGCGTCAAAGGTGCAGAGAATGTCCGCAGGCGTCCAGGCGCGTGTCCTGATCATCGCGCGAGACGATGGACTGGCCGGTCCGTTGGCCGAGGGGCTCGACCGCCTCGGCTGGCGCACGATCACCGCCCGCGGACCCTATGCGGGCATCGCGGCCCTGGCCGACCTCCAGATCGAGGCGGCGATCGTCGATCTGCACAGCGGCGGGCCTGAGGCGCGCACCCTGGCGCGGCGGCTGAAGGCCGCCTGCGCGCCGCGCCGCCTGCCCGTGGTGGCCATCGGCGCGCCCGATGATGAGGACCTGGATTTCGACCTGATCCTGGCCCCGCCGCTGCATCCGGCTCAGGCGGTCCTGCGCCTGGAGAACCTGGTGCGGATGGCCGTGGCCGAGGAGGAGTACGAACTCCGCCAGGAGACCTTCGCCGAGAAGAACCGCGCCCTGGAGGCCGCCGACATCGACCCCGCGCCGTTCCGCGTGCTGGCCATCGGCGAACCGGCCCCGCAGTTTCTCGCCCTGTCCAATGCGCTCACCCGCAGCGGCGCAGAGGTGGTGGGCGCCTTCACGGCCTATACGGCCTTCGACTATCTGCACGAGCGCCCGTTCGACACCGTGGTGCTGTGGGCCGGCGACAACCCCAACGAGGCCCTGTCCATCGCCGCGGGCATGCGCCGCAACACCCGCCTCTACCATGTGCCGGCCCTGCTCTACATGCGCGAGGAGTCCTATCTGACCATGTCGGAGGCCTTCCATCGGGGCGTCTCCGATGTGGCCTCGCCTGGCACGGCCGAGAGCGAGACTGCCGGCCGGGTGATGGAGCTGGCCCGCAGCTATCGCCGCCAGACCGCGACGCGGAAGGCCCTGGAGCACGCCCGTAGCTCCGGCCTGATGGATCCGGCCACGGGCCTGTTCACCCGGGAGCTCTTCGCCACCCACCTGGGTCGCCTGGCCCAGGCCTCGCGTATCCGCAACCGGCCGCTGTCGGTCTGCGTGCTGAAGGTGTCCGAGCGCGCCGAGGTGGCCGAGGCCCGGGCGCAAGGCTGGCTGGATCGCGCCGTGCCGCAGATCGGCGCCATGATCGGTCGGCTGGTGCGGGTGGAAGACACCGCAGCCCGGCTGAGCCACGAGGTGTTCGCCCTGGCCCTGCCCGCCACGCCGGCTGCGGCGGCTCGGGCGGCCGGCGAGCGGATCGCTGCGGTGATCGGCTGTACGGCCTTTGAGGCCGGAGATCGGAAGAGCACACGTCTGAACTCCAGTCACGTCGTAATCTCGTATGCCGTCTTCTGCTTGAAAAAAAAAATAAAAAAGACTTTATATCTGCACTGTATTCGACATCTACAGTTATCTACTATGCTCCGCCATGTTCAGGTTCTTACAGTCTTGTTGTTGCAGCCATCAGTACACATGCGTGAGCTGTG
>CALEOQ010000143.1 GCA_937910255.1 uncultured Caulobacteraceae bacterium
CGTGCTCCTGTCATTGGTTTCTTTTTTTTTTCCAAGCAGAAGACGGCATACGAGATTACGACGTGACTGGAGTTCAGACGTGTGCTCTTCCGATCTGAGATCCGGACGCCGCTGAATGGCGTGGTCGCCGTGGCTTCGGCCCTGGAGCGCACCACCCTGACCCCGATGCAGCGCGAGATGGTGCAGATCATTCGCACATCTGGCCTCAGCCTTGAGCGGCTGCTGTCGGACCTGCTGGATGTTTCGCGCATGGAGGCCGGGACGGTCGAGATCACCTCCGAGCCCTTCCACCTGGGCGACGCGGTGCGCATGCTCAACACCCTCCTGGGGCCGAGGGCGACAGAGAAGGGTCTGGCCCTGGTTCTGGAGATCGATCCCCGGGCCGAAACTCAGGTGCTGGGGGATCCCCTACGGTTGAAGCAGGTGCTGGCCAACCTCGTAGTCAACGCCCTGAAGTTCACCGAGGCCGGTCAGGTTCGTCTGCGTGTCAGTCCCCTGGACGACATCCGCTGGCGGTTCACCATCGAAGACAGCGGCATGGGCTTCGATCCGTCGCAAAAGGCCGACCTCTTCAGGCGCTTCGCCCAGGCCGATGCGACCATCAGCCGACGCTTCGGCGGCATGGGCCTGGGCCTGGCCATCAGCCGGCAGCTGGTGGGGTTGATGGGCGGCGAGATCGACGCCGCCAGAGCTGGGCCCGGGCGCGGCGCTGTCTTCTGGATCGATCTGCCCCTGCCCCCGACCGAGGTCCAAGCCGAACAGACCGAGGACATTCAGACGACAGAACGGCCGTTGCGGATTCTGGTGGCCGACGACCACCCGATCAACCGGCAGGTGGTCGAGGTGCTGTTATCGGAGTTCGACGTCGAGCTGGTGCTCGCCGAAAACGGGCTGGAGGCCTATGAGGCCTTCGAGGCGGCGCCCTTCGACATGGTGCTGATGGACATGCAGATGCCGGTGATGGACGGCCTGACGGCCATCCGCAAGATTCGCGCGCGGGAGACCGACGCCGCGCAGGGCCGCACCCCCATCGTCATGTTGACCGCCAACACCCTGCCCGAACATCGCGCCGCCAGTCTGGAGGCTGGGGCCGACCTGCACCTGCCCAAACCCATCGAGGCCGAGCGCCTCATCGCCGTGCTGCAGAGCGTGGTTGAGGGCCAAAACACCAACGCCGCCTGAAAAGGCTGCGGGCTAGAAGCTTGAGGACAGGGAGATGAAACCCCTCAGTCCCATGTCGGAGCGGCCATAGGGTTTGTCGTCGATCGGCTTGGCCAGTTCGGCGCGCAGGCTGTGGCGGTTGTTGAAAACCAGACGCAGGCCTCCGCCAGCTGAGGCCAGGGTCGCCGAGCCCCAGCCCGGCGCGGCGTTATAGTTCCACACCTTGGCCCCATCGATGAAGGCATAGGTCTGGAAGAAGGTCAGGGGCCGCAACTGCGGATCCCAACCGACGCGAATCTCCGCGAGACCGGCAAGGCCGCGATCCCCCATGATCTCGGCATAGTCGTAGGCGCGTCCCACCGGCAGACCGCCGGCGGCGAATTCCTCGGACGCCAGCAGGGCGTCGGGGGACCACTGCCCTGAGGCCGACAGGAAGATCCCTGCCTTGGCCCCCAGGTCGCGATAGTGGGAGGCGTAGGCGTTCGCCTTCCAGAACTGGGCGTCGGCGTCCCAGCGGGACCGGCCCATGGGGCTCTCTCCCCCCAGGCCGCCGAACCCATGGGATAGCTGCGCAAAGCCGGTGGTGTAGGCGCCAGGGCTCTGGCGATCGGCCTGCACAGCCAGGCGGGCGATCGCGAGCTCGTCCTTGAGCACGCCATTGGCCCAATTCTGCTCTGAACGGCGCGCCTCCACCGCCCCGATCATCCAGACCGAGCGGTCCTGACGCCGGACCAGGGGCAAGGAGAGCCGAGCGGTCGCCGACTGGCTCTCATTGCCCAAGGCCGCGGCCAAGCCATCTGCGCCATTGTCGGCCTTGGACGCCGCCACCGTGCCGCGCAGGTTCCCGCCCCCGGGCAGGGGGACCACATAGGACGCGTCGGCCTGGGTGAACTTGCGCACATCCGCAGGGGTGGTCAGGACGCTGATCGCCAGCTGGTCGCCGGAGCGCGCCACGGAGTTCAGGCCGACGCGGCTGTCGACCTGCCAGGGCCCCGCCTGTTCGCCACCCCGATTGTCGGCCTAGCTCTGGCCCTCCACCTTTCGAAGCGTGGTCGTCACCACCAGCCGGTGGGCGGCGGGCGCGTCCACGC
>CALEOQ010000144.1 GCA_937910255.1 uncultured Caulobacteraceae bacterium
GGACGGGAGTTCGGACGTGGGCTCTTCCGATCTGCTGGGGTCCCGGGAACTTGTCTGCAGAGCTCGCGTGCGAGGTTTCGGTGTGACGTTGGTTCGCGTTCGATTTCGCCCCTTTGCGCGGGGCTTCGATGTCGCCGTCCTGATCGGCGCCGGCCTGGTTGGCCTATTCTATCTCAATCGCATCTTCACCCCATGGCCGCTCTATGCCGGTGACGAGGGCGCCTATCTGATCCGCGGCCTCTATGGCGACCTTCTGGCCGGTCATCCCGAACGGCATCCGACGCTGCAACCGGTGGGCAATACGGCCTACCTCGCGCTCATTCGCCTGGTGCAAGGCCTGACCGACAACCTCCTGCCCTGGCTTCGGTTGATCGGGGCGGCGGGCTATGTGGGCGGCGTCTGGATCGTACATCGCGCCGTGCGGATGCGGCAGGCGCCGCGTGTCGCCGGGTGGGTCCTGCCGGCGGCGCTCGCCTATCCGTTTCACCGCTTCGTGGTCACCGCCATGCCCGAGGGGGTCTTCGTCCTGGTCCTGGCGGCCATGGTGGCCGCCAGCGCGCTTTGGGCGGCCCGCCGGCCCTGGGCTCACGCGGGCCTGATGGGGACCTTGTGCGCCCTGCTGGTCCTGATCAAGCCCCACGGCGTGACCATGGTCCCGGCCATGGTGATCCTGCTGGCCGCTCTTATGGCGGCAGGCCAGCGCCGGCCCCTGCCCGCCCTGGGGCAGCTGACCCTGTTCGTCGTCGTCTTCCTGGCCACGGGCGCAGGGATCGAGCTTCTCGCTGGCGACGCCGGAAGCGCCCTGACCTTCTTCATGGGCGCGGCCTATGGCGATCACTTCGGGCGGGTTCCCGAGCAACCCGGCCGCACCGCCGCCATCACCCTACTGTCCCTGGGCTCGGCGACCCTGCTTCTGGCCGGCGCGCCCCTGCTGGCCGGTGGCCTAGCGGTGGTCCAGCGCTGGCGCCGCCGCGAGCCCCTGGAGCGCGACGAGGCGGCCTTCGTGCTCGTGGCCGCCGCCTTCCTGGCCGCGCTGGTGATGATCCTGGTCTTCGCCCTGAAGGTCTCGGCCATCCCAGGCGAAGGCGGCCGGTTATGGGGTCGCTATTTCGAGTTCTATGTTCCTCTGCTCTGGATCGTCGCTGGCGGTCCCCTGGCAGGGTTGTGGCGAGCCGCAAGGTGGTCCCGGCGCCTGCTGCTCGCGGCCCTGCCGATGGCGGGACTGTTCGGCCTCGTGGCCGCCTGGCGGCTCGGCGTCCTGCTCACCCCCTGGGACAGCGGCGCGCTCTCGGCCTTCTATCTGCCGCATCTCGACCGCTGGGGCTTCGTACCGCCGGCTCCCTATCTGCTCTTGTCCGCTGGCGTCGTAAACGTGCTCGCCCTCGCCCTTCTGCTCGGTTGTGACCTGATCCGCGCCTGGGCGGCCACCTTCGTCGCCCTGGGCCTGATTTCCACCCATTTTGATGACGCCTGGGTCAGCAAAGAGATCGCGGGGGCCCGCGCCGCCGCCCAGCAGGATCTGCAAGTCGCCCGCGGGTTGGCGCCGGCCGACAGCCTCCCGGCCGTCATCGCCTATGACCACAACATGAGCCACATGGCCTTCATGGCCTATGAGGGCGAGGTTCAGATCCTGGTCCGCCCCCCGGGCCCCGTGCCGCCCGCGCTCCTCGAAGGGCGTAGCCAGGTGGTGACCATCGGCGGCGAGCCGCTCCCTGCGCCCTGGCGCGTCACCTACGCCGGCGAGGCCCTGCGCATCTATCAGCGCGAAGGCGTCGCGCCATGATCTCTCGTCGCGCGGCCCTGGGGCAGTTGGGCGCTCTCGTGCTGGCTTCCTGCGACAAGGCCGAGCCGCGCCCGGACCACAGCTGGATCGGCGAGATCAATTGGCGCGACGACTTTCGACGGTTCGAGGCCCCCGGCCTGCAGGTGGTCCGGAGCTGGGACTTTGCCGCCACGCTGCACGGATTCGTCGCTGAGGGTGGCGAGCTTAGCCATCAGCCCGGCGTCGGCGCCAAACTGGTGAGCCGGTCGGGGGACCCGAAGCTTAGATCCCCGAACGGCATCGACCTCCCAGGCGATGCGGCGAACCTGGTGCTGGTCCGCATGGTGCGCGTCCTCGCCGCCGGCCCCTGGGACGGGGCGCTCTACTACGCGACGGCGCGTCACGGAGATCGGAAGAGCGTCGTGTAGGGAAAGAGTGTAGATCTCGGTGGTCGCCGTATCATTAAAAAAAACAAAACCTCACCTCCGCTCATCATCATCCACTCTGCCTACACACGACCCAGGCCTAGACGCCGACCCTGCGACAGAGCTCACATCTGCCAGAGCCCC